>NZ_JAMYOC010000008.1:0-207466 GCF_040319475.1 Mesorhizobium sp. M0904
AAAACCTCCCGCCCCTGGGTTCCCCCCGGGCCCATATTTATACTCTCTCTTTCGTTTTGCCCCCGGCGGGCGGGGGCCGCCCCCCCCGCCACTCCCATCACGTCTAGGGGAGGCTCATAGCGCGAAGAGTGCGAAAACCTCTTTCCTGAGGGCCGCAAACCGGCCTTCAGGAAACGGGTTTTCTCCCGTTTCTGGCCCACCGCCAATTGGTGGTGGGTGAAAAGACAAGAAGCCGCCGACAGGCGGCGGGCAACAAGACAGGGCCGCCAAGGTGGCCCGAGATGCAAGGCGAGCCGCGGCGAGGCTCGTCCCGAGAATTGAGCTAAGGAGCGACGATGGCCCAGACCCAGACTTTCAATGGCCGCAGACGCGTACGCAAGTTTTTCGGAAAGATCCCGGAAGTTGCGGAGATGCCGAACCTGATCGAGGTTCAGAAGGCATCCTATGACCAGTTCCTGATGGTGGAGGAGCCCAAGGGCGGGCGTCCTGACGAGGGGCTGCAGGCAGTTTTCAAGTCGGTCTTCCCGATTTCCGATTTTTCCGGCTCCTCGATGCTGGAATTCGTGAAGTACGAGTTCGAGGGACCGAAATTCGACGTTGACGAATGCCGTCAGCGCGACCTGACCTACGCGGCGCCGCTCAAGGTGACGCTGCGCCTCATCGTGTTCGATATCGACGAGGATACCGGCGCGAAGTCGATCAAGGACATCAAGGAGCAGGACGTTTACATGGGCGACATGCCGCTCATGACCTTGAACGGCACCTTCATCGTCAACGGCACCGAGCGCGTCATCGTCTCGCAGATGCACCGTTCGCCGGGCGTCTTCTTCGACCATGACAAGGGCAAGTCGCACTCGTCCGGCAAGCTTCTGTTTGCCGCGCGCGTTATTCCCTATCGCGGCTCATGGCTCGACATCGAGTTCGATAGCAAGGACGTCGTGCACGCCCGTATCGACCGCCGCCGCAAGATTCCGGTCACGTCGCTGCTGATGGCGCTCGGCATGGACGGCGAAGAGATCCTGTCGACCTTCTACAACAAGATCACCTACAAGCGCGCCGGCGACCATTGGCGTATCCCGTTCAACGTCGAGCGTTTCCGCGGCCTCAAGGCCGTTGGTGACCTGGTTGACGCCGACACCGGCGAGGTCGTCGTCGAGGCCGGCAAGAAGATCACTGCCCGCCAGGCCAGGGCGCTTGGCGAAAAGGGTCTCAAGGCGATCAAGGCGACCGACGAGGATCTGCTCGGCAACTATCTCGCCGAGGATATCGTCAACTATGCGACCGGTGAGATATTCCTCGAAGCCGGCGACGAGATCGACGAAAAGACGCTGAAAGTGCTGCTCGGCACCGGCGAGGACGAGATCAAGGTTCTCGACATCGACCATGTCAACGTCGGCGCCTATATCCGCAACACGCTCAACGTCGACAAGAACGAGAGCCGCCAGGACGCACTGTTCGACATCTATCGTGTCATGCGCCCGGGCGAGCCGCCGACGCTCGAGACCGCCGAAGCCATGTTCAACTCGCTGTTCTTCGACAGCGAGCGCTACGACTTGTCGGCCGTCGGCCGCGTCAAGATGAACATGCGCCTCGAGCTCAAGGCCGAGGACACCGTGCGCGTGCTGCGCAAAGAGGACATCCTGGCCGTGGTCAAGACGCTGGTCGAACTGCGCGACGGCAAGGGCGAGATCGACGACATCGACAATCTCGGCAATCGCCGCGTGCGCTCGGTCGGCGAGCTGATGGAGAACCAGTACCGCGTCGGGCTGCTGCGCATGGAGCGCGCGATCAAGGAACGCATGTCCTCGATCGAGATCGACACGGTGATGCCGCAGGACCTGATCAACGCCAAGCCGGCGGCTGCCGCCGTGCGCGAGTTCTTCGGTTCCTCGCAGCTGTCGCAGTTCATGGATCAGACCAACCCGCTGTCGGAGATCACCCACAAGCGCCGTCTTTCGGCGCTTGGACCGGGCGGTCTGACCCGCGAGCGTGCCGGTTTCGAAGTGCGCGACGTGCATCCGACGCATTACGGTCGCATCTGCCCGATCGAGACGCCGGAAGGCCCGAATATCGGCCTGATCAACTCGCTGGCGACCTTCGCGCGGGTCAACAAATACGGCTTCATCGAGAGCCCGTACCGCAAGATCGTCAATGGCAAGCTGACCAATGAGGTCGTTTACCTGTCGGCTATGGAAGAGGCCAAGCACCACGTCGCGCAGGCCAATGCCGAGCTCGACAAGAATGGTCATTTCGTCGACGAATTCGTCATTTGCCGCAACGCCGGCGAAGTGATGATGGCGCCGCGCGAAAACGTCGATCTGATGGACGTATCGCCGAAGCAGATGGTGTCGGTGGCCGCGGCCCTGATCCCGTTCCTCGAGAACGACGACGCCAACCGTGCGCTGATGGGCTCGAATATGCAGCGTCAGGCCGTGCCGCTGGTGCGCGCCGAAGCGCCGTTCGTCGGCACTGGCATGGAGCCGATCGTCGCCCGTGACTCGGGCGCCGCCATCGGCGCCCGCCGCGGCGGCATCGTCGACCAGGTGGACGCGACGCGTATCGTCATCCGCGCCACGGAAGATCTCGATCCCGGCAAGTCCGGCGTCGATATCTACCGGCTGATGAAGTTCCAGCGTTCGAACCAGAACACCTGCATCAACCAGCGTCCGCTGGTGCGCATGGGCGACCGGGTCAACAAGGGCGACATCATTGCCGACGGCCCGTCGACCGAGCTCGGCGATCTGGCCCTCGGCCGGAACGTGCTGGTCGCGTTCATGCCGTGGAACGGCTACAACTACGAGGATTCCATCCTTCTGTCCGAGCGCATCGTCGCCGACGACGTCTTCACCTCGATCCACATCGAGGAGTTCGAAGTCATGGCCCGCGACACCAAGCTCGGGCCGGAGGAGATCACGCGCGATATCCCGAACGTCTCGGAAGAAGCGCTGAAGAACCTCGATGAGGCCGGCATCGTCTACATCGGTGCGGAAGTGCAGCCGGGCGACATCCTGGTCGGCAAGATCACGCCGAAGGGCGAAAGCCCGATGACGCCGGAAGAAAAGCTGCTGCGCGCCATCTTCGGTGAAAAGGCCTCGGACGTGCGCGACACCTCGATGCGCATGCCTCCGGGAACCTTCGGGACCGTCGTCGAAGTGCGTGTCTTCAACCGCCACGGCGTCGAGAAGGACGAGCGCGCCATGGCGATCGAGCGCGAGGAGATCGAACGCCTCGCCAAGGACCGCGACGACGAGCAGGCGATCCTCGACCGCAACGTCTATTCGCGCCTTTCCGACGTTCTTGTCGGCAAGGAAGCGATTGCCGGGCCGAAGGGCTTCAAGAAGGGCTCGAAGCTGTCGAAGGACACGCTGGACGAGTATCCGCGTTCGCAGTGGTGGCAGTTTGCCGTGGAGAACGAAAAGCTCCAGAGCGAGCTGGAAGCCCTGCGTGGCCAGTACGACGATTCCAAGAAGGCGCTCGAGCAGCGCTTCATGGACAAGGTCGAGAAGGTGCAGCGCGGCGACGAAATGCCTCCGGGCGTCATGAAGATGGTCAAGGTCTTCGTGGCCGTGAAGCGCAAGATGCAGCCCGGCGACAAGATGGCTGGCCGGCACGGCAACAAGGGTGTCGTGTCGCGGATCGTTCCGGTCGAGGACATGCCTTTCCTCGAGGACGGCACGCATGCCGATATCGTGCTTAACCCGCTGGGTGTGCCGTCGCGCATGAATGTCGGCCAGATCCTGGAAACGCATCTGGGCTGGGCTTGCGCCGGAATGGGCAAGAAGATCGGCGATCTGATCGACGCGTACAAGACGGCGGGCGACATCAAGCCGCTGCGCAAGACGCTCGAGAGCTTCATGCCGGCCAACGACCGCAACGAGCCGATCCGCGAATATGACGACGAGAGCATCATTCGCCTCAGCGAGCAGATGCGCCGCGGCGTCTCCATCGCGACACCGGTGTTCGACGGCGCGCACGAGGCCGACATCAACATCATGCTGGAGCAGGCAGGCCTGCACACCAGCGGTCAGTCGCAGCTCTATGACGGACGCACCGGCGAACCGTTCGATCGCAAAGTGACGATGGGCTATATATATATGCTCAAGCTTCACCACCTTGTGGACGACAAGATCCACGCGCGTTCGATCGGGCCGTACTCGCTCGTTACCCAGCAGCCGCTGGGCGGCAAGGCGCAGTTCGGTGGCCAGCGCTTCGGCGAGATGGAGGTCTGGGCGCTGGAAGCATACGGCGCCGCCTACACGCTGCAGGAGATGCTGACGGTGAAGTCGGACGACGTCGCCGGCCGCACCAAGGTCTACGAGGCGATCGTCAGAGGCGACGACACCTTCGAGGCCGGCATCCCCGAGAGCTTCAACGTTCTCGTCAAGGAAATGCGGTCTCTCGGCCTCAACGTCGAGCTGGAGAACACCAAGCTCGACGAAAATCCGATCCGGCTGCCCGACGCGGCCGAATAAGCAAGACGTCCGACCGCGGTCTTCCCGCGACCGGACGCCGGGCATGATCCCGAAAAGTGGTTACCGGTTTTCGGCCAAGATCATGCTCAAACAACAGAGTTTCTTCGGCCGATGGCCGATCAAGTCGGCGGGCGTTTGGCCCGTGCTAGATGCAAGGGGTTTTCGAGGACCCCGAAAAGGAGAACGGCATGAACCAAGAGGTCATGAATCTCTTCAATCCCCAGGCGCCCGCGCAGGTGTTCGATTCCATCCGGATCTCGCTTGCCAGCCCTGAGAAGATTCTGTCCTGGTCGTTCGGCGAGATCAAGAAGCCGGAGACCATCAACTACCGCACCTTCAAGCCGGAGCGTGATGGCCTGTTCTGCGCACGCATTTTTGGTCCGATCAAGGACTATGAATGCCTGTGCGGCAAGTACAAGCGCATGAAGTACAAGGGCGTCATCTGCGAGAAGTGCGGCGTCGAAGTCACGCTGTCGCGCGTCCGCCGCGAGCGCATGGGCCATATCGAGCTGGCGGCACCGGTCGCCCACATCTGGTTCCTGAAGTCGCTGCCGTCGCGCATCGGCACGCTGCTCGACATGACGCTGAAGGACATCGAGCGCGTCCTCTATTTCGAGAACTACATCGTCACCGAACCCGGCCTGACCGCGCTGAAGGAGCACCAGCTGCTCAGCGAGGAAGAGTACATGATGGCCGTCGACGAGTATGGCGAGGATTCGTTCACCGCCATGATTGGCGCCGAGGCGATCCACGACCTGCTGGCCGGCATGGACCTCGAGAAGATCGCCGGCGATCTGCGCTCGGAACTGGCTTCGACCACCTCCGAGCTCAAGCAGAAGAAGTACCTGAAGCGGCTCAAGGTCGTCGAGAACTTCATGGAGTCCGGCAACCGTCCGGAATGGATGATCATGAAAGTGGTTCCGGTGATCCCGCCGGACCTGCGTCCGCTTGTCCCGCTGGACGGCGGCCGTTTCGCCACGTCGGATCTGAACGATCTCTATCGCCGCGTCATCAACCGCAACAACCGCCTGAAGCGGCTGATCGAGCTGCGCGCGCCCGGCATCATCGTGCGCAATGAAAAGCGCATGCTGCAGGAAGCCGTCGATGCACTGTTCGACAACGGCCGTCGCGGCCGCGTCATCACCGGCGCCAACAAGCGTCCGCTGAAGTCGCTGTCCGACATGCTGAAAGGCAAGCAGGGCCGGTTCCGCCAGAACCTGCTCGGCAAGCGCGTCGACTATTCCGGCCGCTCGGTCATCGTCACCGGCCCGGAGCTCAAGCTGCACCAGTGCGGCCTGCCGAAGAAGATGGCGCTCGAACTGTTCAAGCCCTTCATCTACGCCCGTCTCGACGCCAAGGGTTACTCCTCGACCGTCAAGCAAGCGAAGAAGTTGGTCGAGAAGGAGCGTCCGGAGGTCTGGGATATCCTCGACGAGGTCATCCGCGAGCATCCGGTGCTGTTGAACCGCGCGCCGACGCTGCACCGCCTCGGCATCCAGGCGTTCGAGCCGATCCTGATCGAAGGCAAGGCGATCCAGCTTCATCCGCTGGTCTGCACGGCCTTCAACGCCGACTTCGACGGCGACCAGATGGCGGTCCACGTGCCGCTGTCGCTGGAAGCGCAGCTCGAAGCCCGCGTGCTGATGATGTCGACCAACAACATCCTGCACCCGGCTTCCGGTGCGCCGATCATCGTGCCGTCGCAGGACATGGTTCTCGGTCTCTACTATCTCTCGATCGTCAACCAGAACGAGCCGGGCGAGGGCATGGTGTTTGCCGACATGGGCGAACTCCAGCACGCGCTCGAGACCAAGGCGGTGACGCTGCATGCCAAGATCAAGGGGCGCTTCCGTACGGTCGACGCCGACGGCAAGGTCGTGTCGAAGATCTACGACACTACGCCTGGCCGCATGATCATCGGCGAACTTCTCCCGAAGAACCACAATGTGCCGTACGAGACCGCCAACCAGGAGATGACCAAGAAGAACATCTCCAAGATGATCGACACCGTCTACCGCCATTGCGGTCAGAAGGAGACGGTCATTTTCTGCGATCGCATCATGGCTCTCGGCTTCAGCCACGCCTGCCGTGCCGGCATTTCGTTCGGCAAGGACGACATGCTGATTCCGGACGCCAAGATCAAGCTGGTGTCCGACACCGAGGCTTTGGCCAAGGAGTACGAGCAGCAGTACAATGACGGCCTGATCACCCAGGGCGAGAAGTACAACAAGGTCGTCGACGCCTGGGCCAAGTGCTCGGAAAAGGTCGCCGACGAAATGATGGCCCGCATCAAGGCTGTCGAGTTCGAGGACAACGGCCGTCAGAAGCCGATGAACTCGATCTACATGATGTCGCACTCCGGTGCGCGCGGTTCGCCCACCCAGATGCGCCAGCTTGCCGGCATGCGCGGCCTGATGGCCAAGCCTAGCGGTGAAATCATCGAGACGCCGATCATCTCGAACTTCAAGGAAGGCCTCACCGTGCTCGAGTACTTCAACTCGACCCACGGCGCCCGCAAGGGTCTGGCCGACACCGCCTTGAAGACGGCGAACTCGGGTTATCTGACGCGTCGTCTCGTCGACGTGGCGCAGGACTGCATCGTCAACTCGCTCGACTGCGGCACCGACAAGGGCCTCACTATGCAGCCGATCGTCGATGCCGGTCAGGTCGTCGCCTCGGTTGGCCAGCGCGTTCTCGGCCGCACCTCGCTCGACGACATCACCCACCCCGTCACCGGCGAGGTTCTGGTCAAGGCCGGAACACTGATGGACGAGCGTGACGTGGAACTGATCGAAAAGGCCGGCGTGCAATCGGTCCGCATCCGTTCGGCGCTGACCTGCGAGGTCAGGGTCGGCGTCTGCGCGGTCTGCTACGGACGCGATCTGGCCCGCGGCACGCCCGTCAACCAGGGCGAGGCTGTCGGCGTCATCGCGGCGCAGTCGATCGGCGAGCCGGGCACCCAGCTCACCATGCGCACCTTCCACATGGGCGGCACGGCGCAGGTGGTGGATTCCTCGTTCCTTGAAGCCTCGTACGAGGGCAAGGTCGAGATCCGCAACCGCAACGTGGTGCGCAACTCCGACGGCCAGCTGATGGTCATGGGCCGCAATATGGCGGTGCTGATCCTCGACGAGGCCGGCAAGGAACGCGCCACGCACCGCGTCACCTACGGTTCGCGCATCTTCGTCGACGATGGCGACAAGGTGAAGCGCGGCCAGCGTATCGCCGAGTGGGATCCTTATACCCGCCCGGTCCTCACCGAAATCGAGGGCAAGGTCGCGTTCGAGGATCTGGTCGACGGCATTTCCGTTCAGGAAACCGCCGACGAATCGACCGGCATCACCAAGCGCGAGGTCATCGACTGGCGTTCGACGCCGCGCGGCAACGACCTCAAGCCGGCGATCGCCATCCTGGATGCCAAGGGTAAGGTCGGCAAGCTGTCGAAGGGTGGCGACGCCCGCTTCCTGCTCTCGGTCGAGGCCATTCTTTCGGTCGAGCCGGGCGCACAGGTTCGCCCCGGCGACGTGCTGGCGCGTATTCCGATGGAAAGCGCCAAGACCAAGGACATCACCGGCGGTCTGCCGCGTGTTGCCGAGCTGTTCGAGGCACGCCGTCCGAAGGATCACGCCATCATCGCTGAGATCGATGGCACGATCCGCTTCGGCCGCGACTACAAGAACAAGCGCCGTATCATCATCGAACCGCATGACTCGACGCTTGAGCCGGTCGAATACCTGATCCCGAAGGGCAAGCCGTTCCATCTCCAGGACGGCGACGTCATCGAGAAGGGCGACTACATCCTCGACGGCAATCCGGCGCCGCACGACATCCTGGCGATCAAGGGCGTGGAGGCGCTTGCCTCCTACCTCGTCAACGAGATCCAGGAGGTCTACCGTCTGCAGGGCGTGTCGATCAACGACAAGCACATCGAGGTGATCGTTCGCCAGATGCTGCAGAAGGTCGAGATCACCACGCAGGGCGATTCGACCTACATTCCGGGCGACCACGTCGACGTGATCGAACTGGAAGAGGTCAACGAGCGCCTGGTCGAGGAAGGCAAGAAGCCGGCCGAAGGCCAGCCGGTGCTGCTCGGCATCACCAAAGCCTCGCTGCAGACGCCGTCCTTCATCTCGGCCGCCTCCTTCCAGGAGACGACGAGGGTGCTGACCGAAGCTGCGGTTGCCGGCAAGACCGACATGCTGCAGGGCCTGAAGGAAAACGTCATCGTTGGCCGGCTGATCCCGGCCGGCACCGGCGGCACGATGAGCCAGATCCGGCGCATCGCCACCTCGCGCGACGAGCTGATCATCGACGAGCGCCGCAAGGCGTCCGGCGTCGAGGTCGCCGAGCCGATGCTGACCGACATGGCTTCCGCCGCGCAGTAAGCGCGCAAGAAAGAGAAGATAGAAAAGGGGCCCAAGTGGCCCCTTTTCGCATTTTGGTTCTCTAATCGGATCGGAGAAGAAAACGATGAGCATGAAGACCTGGGCTTCTGTCGACGACTACATTGTCGAGGCTCTTTTCGATGCGGATCCCGCCCTCGATGCCGTTCTGGCGGCCAACCATGACCACGGCCTGCCGGCGATCGATGTTTCGCCGGCACAAGGCAAGCTGCTGTCACTTCTTGCGCGAATGCAGGGAGCCAAGAAGGTACTCGAAATCGGCACGTTGGGCGGCTACTCGACAATCTGGATGGCGCGAGCGTTGCCCGTGGACGGCAAGGTCGTGACGCTCGAGCTTGACCCGCACCACGCCAGTGTCGCGCGGTCGAACTTTGAACGCGCAGGGGTGTCGGACCGGGTAGAACTGCGGGTCGGACCGGCGCTTCAATCGCTTGCGGCGTTAGGCGCCGAGAATGCCGGGCCATTCGACTTCATCTTCATCGACGCCGACAAGCCGAACAACCCGCACTATCTGTCGTGGGCCATGCGTCTTTCGAGGCCGGGGACCGTCATCGTCTGCGACAATGTCATCCGTGACGGCGCGGTGGTGAATGAAGATGGTCGTGACGCCAATGTCGAAGGGGCACGCGCGGCGTTCTCGTTCATCGGCGGCGACAAGCGTCTGGAAGGCACCGCGATCCAGACTGTTGGCGCCAAGGGCTATGACGGCTTTGCCATAGCGATCGTCAATTGAACTTGCGCGGTGCGTGGCCGGACATGCGATCCGGCCGACGCCCGCTGATCAATCGAAAAAAGCTTGCACCACATTGCGCTTGCCCAGCATGAAGGCGTCGGCGACGTGCTGAAGGGGCGCGAGATCGACGTCGGAGGTACCCGCGCGCACGATCTCGGCAAAGCGCTTGTAAAGCATCGGGTATTCCGCTTCCGGCCCCTCGTGAACGACGCGGCCGTCGACGGCGAGCTTCGAGCCGCCGCCGGAAAGCACCATTTTACCCCGGTCCGTCTCGGCCAGGATGTCCCAGCTCTGCGGGCCGGTCTGAAGCCAGTCGAGTTCCATCGTCACCGGCAATCCATCCGAGGTGCGGAAGGTGACATGGGCCGCGACCGGGGATGCACGGTTCTCCGGAAAATCGAGCTCTGCCGAACTGATGAACATTGGCGGCAGGATGTGGGTGGCGATCGACAGTGCGTTGATGCCGGGATCGAAGACGCCGAAGCCGCCCGGTGCCCAGATCCATTCCTGATTCGGATGCCAGCGGCGGACATCTTCCTTCCAGATGATAGCCGCCGATCTGATTTTGGTTGAACCGAGGAAAGCGCGAGCGGCCTCGACAGCCGGCGCATAGCGTGAATGCCAACTGGCGAACAGACAGACGCCGTTCGCTGCCGCCAGCGCCTTCAGGTCCTCGACCTCGCTGACGGTCGCGCCCGGCGGCTTTTCCAGGAAGACATGCTTTTTCGCCACCAGCGCCGTGCGTGCGGCGTCATAACGGAACTGCGGCGGCATGCACAGCGACACCGCCTCGAGCTCCGGCACCGAGTCGAGCATCGCCTCGATCGTCGGGAAATTCGGGATGTCTTCGACTTTGCCGTGGCGGCTCGCTGCGGCGACCAGGCGATAATCCTGGTCCTTCACCAAGGCCGGCAGGTGCTGGTCGCGGACGATCTTTCCCACGCCGACGATGCCGAGCTTGATGGGACTAGAGGACATGGGAGCTCCGCAGGTTGAGTGTGCTTGGTTTTACCAGAGCTCGCTTCTTAGCAGAGAACTTGTGTCGGGCAAGTCGCCGGGCTTTTGTCGCCGGCCGTGAGATCGACCGCGATTCAGATCTCTTCAGATCGGCACATCGAAGGTCACGATCGACACTTCGCCTTCGAGCGCGCCCTGATAGGCGGACAGATGCGGCTCCTCGTCGGGCACGCCGTCCAGGTCACCGATCTGGTCGAGCTCGGCCTCGGCGTAACCTTCCGCGGCAAGTGATTCGAGAGCGCGGCGCACCGCCGAATCGTCGTCCGGGGCGACCAGCATCACATGCACGCCTTCCGGCTTGCCGCCTTTGCGCTTCCACACCCGGCCGGTAATAATGGTGACCGGGCGCTCCTCATTGTCATTCACGGGTTCGTACCTCCGGGCGAGGGGTTTTGGGCTGTTCATGCCGCCTTTTCGCACGAAGCACGGCGTGGAAACAGCCGCAAGCCGGTCACTTTCTGCCTTCCTCTTGAAAAACGGCGCAAGAAAATTACATGCGTTTTTCGCATGGCTGCCAAACCTCGGGTTCAGCGCAATATTTGCCGCTCCGGGGTTGACGGACAGTGGCCACACGAGTAGAAGCCGCCCAGTCAGAACCGATGTGAGGCTCTCGCTTCCGAAGCGACACGCTTTGGAGTTTGCCTCAAACAGGGTTCGTTTTACGAGCGAAAAGACATTTCCGGCGTGCATGAAGCGGCTTCCGCTTCCTCTGCCATTTGTTCGGGCAAGACCGCGAGGCGCGGTTTGTGGCCCGAATTTGCGTATGGAAATGACGCTTTGAGCGGCCCTGACCGGGCAAGACACGGAATTGAGAGACAAGAGGGTTTAATGCCTACCGTCAACCAGCTGATCCGCAAGCCGCGCATTGCGCCGGTGAAGCGCAACAAGGTCCCGGCCATGCAGCAGAACCCGCAGAAGCGGGGCGTCTGCACGCGCGTCTACACCACGACGCCGAAGAAGCCGAACTCGGCGCTGCGCAAGGTGGCCAAGATCCGTCTGACCAATGGTTTTGAAGTGATCGGTTACATCCCCGGCGAAGGCCACAACCTTCAGGAACACTCGGTGGTGATGATCCGTGGCGGCCGCGTCAAGGATCTTCCGGGCGTCCGTTACCACATCATCCGCGGCGTGCTCGACACGCAAGGCGTGAAGAACCGCAAGCAGCGCCGTTCGAAATACGGCGCCAAGCGTCCGAAGTGACCGAAGCGTAGCCAAGGTCGTTCCGGACGGCGTCAAGCGACGATCCGGGATCCAGGCCACCGCGTAGAATTGAGGCAGAGAAAAAATGTCCCGTCGTCACAGTGCAGAAAAGCGTGAGATCAATCCGGACCCGAAGTTCGGCGACCTGATCGTCACCAAGTTCATGAATGCCGTCATGTATGATGGCAAGAAGTCGGTTGCCGAGACCATCGTCTACGGCGCGCTCGACCAGGTCCAGTCCAAGACCAAGCAGGAGCCGGTCACCGTCTTCCATCAGGCGCTCGACAATGTCGCGCCGCATGTGGAAGTGCGTTCGCGCCGCGTCGGCGGCGCCACCTACCAGGTTCCGGTCGACGTGCGCCCGGAGCGCCGGCAGGCATTGGCCATCCGCTGGCTGATCGCCGCCGCCCGCAACCGCAACGAGACCACCATGGTCGACCGCCTCTCCGGCGAGCTGATGGACGCGGCCAACAACCGCGGCACCGCCGTCAAGAAGCGTGAAGACACCCACAAGATGGCAGAAGCCAACCGCGCTTTCGCGCACTACCGCTGGTAAAGCGCGAACGAGACTGAAGAGGCACCTCCCATGGCCCGCGAATATAAAATCGAAGACTACCGCAATTTCGGTATCATGGCGCATATCGACGCCGGCAAGACGACGACCACCGAGCGCGTCCTCTATTACACGGGCAAGTCGCACAAGATCGGCGAAGTCCACGACGGCGCTGCGACCATGGATTGGATGGAGCAGGAGCAGGAGCGCGGCATCACCATCACGTCGGCCGCCACCACGACCTTCTGGAAGGGTCGCGACGGCAAGATGTATCGCTTCAACATCATCGACACCCCTGGCCACGTCGACTTCACCATCGAGGTCGAGCGTTCGCTGCGCGTGCTCGACGGCGCCATCGCGCTGCTCGATGCCAATGCCGGTGTCGAGCCGCAGACGGAGACCGTCTGGCGCCAGGCCGACAAGTATCGCGTGCCGCGCATGATCTTCTGCAACAAGATGGACAAGATCGGCGCCGACTTTTACCGCTCGGTCGAGATGATCGGTTCGCGCCTCGGTGCGCATGCCGTCGTCATGCAGTTGCCGATCGGCGCCGAGACCGAGTTCAAGGGTGTCGTCGATCTCGTCGAGATGAACGCGCTGGTCTGGCGCGACGAGACGCTGGGCGCTGCCTGGGACATCGTCGAGATCCCTGCCGACCTCAAGGCTCGTGCCGAAGAATACCGCGAGAAGATGATTGAGGCCGCCGTCGAAATGGACGAAACGGCGCTCGAGAATTACCTCGAAGGCAAGATGCCGAGCAACGACGAGATCCGTGCACTCATCCGCAAGGGCACGATCGCGGTGAAGTTCTATCCGATGTTCTGCGGCTCGGCCTTCAAGAACAAGGGCGTGCAGCCGCTGCTCGACGCCGTCGTCGAATATCTGCCGTCGCCGGCCGATGTCCCTGCCATCAAGGGCGTCGACGCCAAGACCGACGCCGAGATCGAGCGTCATGCCGACGACAACGAGCCGCTGTCGATGCTCGCCTTCAAGATCATGAACGACCCGTTCGTCGGTTCACTCACCTTTGCCCGCATCTATTCGGGCAAGCTCACCAAGGGCATCTCGGTCGACAACACCGTGAAGGGCAAGAAAGAGCGCATCGGCCGCATGTTGCAGATGCATGCGAATTCGCGCGCCGACGTCGAAGAGGCATTTGCCGGCGACATCGTCGCCCTCGCTGGTCTCAAGGACACCACCACCGGCGACACGCTCAGTGATCCGCTGCATCCGGTCATCCTCGAGCGCATGGAATTCCCCGATCCGGTCATCCAGATCGCCATCGAGCCGAAGACCAAGAACGACCAGGAAAAGATGGGCCTCGCCCTTCACCGCCTGGCCGCCGAGGATCCGTCCTTCCGCGTCAAGACCGACGAGGAAAGCGGCCAGACCATCATCTCCGGCATGGGCGAACTTCACCTCGACATCATCGTCGACCGCATGCGCCGCGAGTTCAAGGTCGAGGCCAATGTCGGCGCACCGCAGGTGGCCTACCGCGAGACGATCACCCGCAAGCACGAGCAGGACTACACGCACAAGAAGCAGACCGGCGGTACCGGCCAGTTCGCCCGCGTCAAGATCCTGTTCGAGCCGAATCCGGAAAGCAGCGAATTCGAGTTCGAAACCAAGATTGTCGGCGGCGCTGTGCCGAAGGAATACATCCCCGGTGTCGAAAAGGGCATCAACAGCGTCATGACCTCGGGCCCGTTCGCCGGCTTCCCGATGATCGGCGTCAAGGCGACGCTGATCGATGGCGCCTACCACGACGTGGACTCGTCGGTTCTGGCCTTCGAAATCGCCGGCCGCGCCTGCTTCCGTGAAGCAGCGCCCAAGCTTGGCGTGCAGTTGCTCGAGCCGATCATGAAGGTCGAGGTGGTGACGCCGGAAGATTACGTCGGCAGCGTTATCGGCGACCTGAACGGCCGTCGTGGCCAGATCCAGGGCCAGGAAGCCCGCGGCGTCGCGGTGGTCATCAACGCGATGGTGCCGCTCGCCAACATGTTCAAATACGTGGACAACCTTCGCTCGATGAGCCAGGGCCGCGCGGCCTACACGATGCAGTTCGACCATTACGAGCCGGTCCCGACCGCGGTCGCCCAGGAAGTCCAGAAGAAATACGCGTAACTCGAAACGAGTTGCACCAGTAACTTAATTCAAGGCCCGCACGGGCTGGCAGGAATGGAGAGATCACATGGCAAAAGGTAAATTCGAGCGCACTAAGCCTCATGTGAACATTGGCACGATTGGTCACGTCGACCATGGCAAGACGTCGCTGACGGCGGCGATCACCAAGTATTTTGGCGAATACAAGCGCTATGACCAGATCGATGCGGCGCCCGAAGAGAAGGCGCGCGGCATCACCATTTCGACGGCGCACGTCGAATACGAGACCGCCAACCGCCACTATGCCCATGTCGATTGCCCCGGCCATGCCGACTATGTGAAGAACATGATCACCGGTGCCGCGCAGATGGACGGCGCGATCCTGGTGGTGTCGGCCGCCGACGGCCCGATGCCGCAGACCCGCGAGCACATCCTTTTGGCCCGCCAGGTCGGCGTGCCCTCGATCGTGGTGTTTTTGAACAAGGTCGACCAGGTCGACGACGCCGAGCTGCTCGAGCTGGTCGAACTCGAGGTGCGCGAGCTTTTGACCAAGAACGAGTTTCCCGGCGACGACATTCCGATCGTCAAGGGTTCGGCGCTTGCCGCCCTTGAAGATAGCGACAAGAAGATCGGCGAGGACGCCATCCGCGAATTGATGGCTGCGGTCGATGCCTATATCCCGACGCCGGTTCGTCCGCTCGACAAGCCGTTCCTGATGCCGATCGAGGACGTGTTCTCGATCTCGGGCCGTGGCACGGTGGTGACCGGCCGCGTCGAGCGCGGCGTCGTCAAGGTCGGCGAGGAGCTGGAGATCGTCGGCATCCGTCCGACCACCAAGACGACCTGCACGGGCGTCGAGATGTTCCGCAAGCTGCTCGACCAGGGTCAGGCCGGCGACAACATCGGCGCGCTGTTGCGCGGTGTCGACCGTGAAGGCGTCGAGCGCGGCCAGGTCCTGGCCAAGCCCGGCACCGTCAAGCCGCACAAGAAGTTCGTTGCCGAAGCCTACATCCTGACCAAGGACGAGGGCGGCCGCCATACGCCGTTCTTCACCAACTACCGTCCGCAGTTCTATTTCCGCACGACGGACGTGACCGGCATCGTGTCGCTGCCGGAAGGCACCGAGATGGTGATGCCGGGCGACAACATCACCGTCGATGTCGAGCTGATCGTGCCGATCGCCATGGAAGAGAAGCTGCGCTTCGCTATCCGTGAAGGCGGCCGCACCGTCGGTGCCGGCATCGTCGTCACCATCAAAGAGTAATTTGGACTTAAACCGATCTGTCGCGGGCGCTGCCCGCGCCGCGCCAGAACAAGGAAGTGACGCATGAACGGACAGAATATCCGCATCCGCCTGAAGGCGTTTGATCACCGGGTGCTCGACGCCTCGACACGGGAAATCGTGTCGACCGCCAAGCGCACCGGCGCCAACGTCCGCGGCCCAATTCCGCTGCCGACGCGGATCGAAAAGTTCACGGTCAACCGGTCGCCTCACGTCGACAAGAAGAGCCGCGAGCAGTTCGAGATGCGCACGCACAAGCGTCTGCTCGACATCGTCGACCCGACCCCGCAGACGGTCGATGCTTTGATGAAGCTCGACCTGGCCGCCGGTGTCGACGTCGAGATCAAGCTCTAAGGAACCAGAGGTCAGCGGGGCGACCCGGAACTCTGAAGGAACAAGAGGCGTGGAGGGGCGACAGCCCCGACAGGGAACTCTAAAGGAATTGAACCGATGCGTTCAGGTGTGATTGCAAAGAAGGTGGGAATGACCCGCATCTACAACGATGCGGGGGAACATGTTCCCGTCACTGTTCTCCAGATGGAGAACTGCCAGGTCGTGGCGCAGCGCACGCAGGAGAAGAACGGCTATACCGCCGTCCAGCTCGGCGTTGGCCTTGCCAAGGTGAAGAACACGTCGAAGGCGATGCGCGGCCATTTCGCGTCCGCTTCCGTCGAGCCTAAGGCCAAGGTTGCCGAGTTCCGCGTCTCCGCCGACAACATGATCGATGTCGGCGCCGAGATCACCGTCGAGCATTTCGTCGTCGGCCAGAAGGTCGATGTGACGGGAACCACGATCGGCAAGGGTTTCCAGGGCGTCATCAAGCGGCACCACATGGGTGGCGGCCGCGCCACGCACGGCAACTCGGTGTCGCACCGTACACACGGTTCGACCGGCCAGCGCCAGGATCCGGGCAAGGTGTTCAAGGGCAAGCATATGGCCGGCCACATGGGTGACACCCGCGTCACCACGCAGAATGTCGAGGTCGTCTCGACCGACGCCGATCGTGGCCTGATCCTGATCCGCGGTGCGGTCCCGGGTTCGAAGGGTGCATGGATCCTGGTCCGCGATGCGGCCAAGGTTGCGCTTCCGGCCAATGCGCCGAAGCCCGCCGCGATCCGCGCCGTTGCAACCGATGGTGCCGCCAAGAACGAGGCCCCGGCCACAGAGGGAGCGGAATAATGGACCTCAAGATTACAACGCTTGGCGGCAAGGACGCCGGTAAGCTGAAGCTCTCCGAAGAGATTTTCGGCCTTGATCCGCGCGAGGACATCCTGCAGCGCGTCGTGCGCTGGCAGCTCGCCAAGAAGCAGCAGGGCACGCACAAGGCCAAGGGCCGCGCGGAAATCGCCCGCACCGGCGCCAAGATGTACAAGCAGAAGGGTACCGGCCGCGCCCGTCACCATTCGGCTCGCGCTCCGCAGTTCCGCGGCGGCGGCAAGGCCCACGGCCCGGTCGTACGCAGCCACGAGCACGATCTGCCGAAGAAGGTGCGTGCGCTCGGTCTCAAGCATGCGCTTTCGGCCAAGGCCAAAAGCGCGTCGATCATCATCATCGACGAGCTGAAGCTGACCGAGGCCAAGACCAAGGCACTGATCGCGAATTTCGCGACGCTGGGCCTGAGCAACGCCCTGGTGATCGGCGGCGCCGAGCTTGACAAGAATTTCAAGCTGGCGGCGACCAACATCCCGAACATCGACGTGCTGCCCATCCAGGGCATCAACGTTTACGACATTCTGCGCCGCGGCACGCTGGTCCTTTCCAAGGCCGCCGTCGAGGCTCTCGAGGAGCGCTTCAAATGACCGACCTTCGTCACTACGACGTGATCGTCTCGCCGGCGATCACCGAAAAGTCGACCATGGCTTCCGAGCAGAACCAGGTCGTCTTCAATGTCGCCAAGAAGGCGTCGAAGCCGGAAATCAAGGCCGCCGTCGAAGCGCTGTTCGGCGTCAAGGTGATGGCCGTGAACACGCTTGTCCGCAAGGGCAAGATCAAGCGCTTCCGCGGCACGATTGGCCGCCAGAGCGACGTCAAGAAGGCGGTTGTGACGCTGGCCGACGGCCAGTCGATCGACGTCGCGACGGGTCTCTGAGCAAGGTCGCGAGGACAGAACAATGGCACTGAAAAAATTCAACCCGGTAACGCCGAGCACCCGTCAGCTGGTCATCGTCGACCGCTCGGGCCTCTACAAGGGCAAGCCCGTCAAGGGCCTGACCGAAGGCCTGACCAAGTCGGGCGGCCGCAACAATTACGGCCGCATCACGGCCCGCTTCATCGGCGGCGGTCACAAGCGCACCTACCGCATCATCGACTTCAAGCGCCGCAAGTTCGACGTCGTCGGTACGGTTGAGCGTATCGAGTACGATCCGAACCGCACCGCCTTCATCGCGCTGATCAAGTACGACGATGGCGAGCTGTCCTACATCATCGCCCCGCAGCGTCTGGCTCCCGGCGACAAGATCGTGGCCGGTGAATCGGTCGACGTGAAGCCGGGCAATGCGATGCCGCTGGCCTCGATGCCGGTCGGCACGATCGTCCATAATATCGAGCTGAAGCCCGGCAAGGGCGCTCAGGTCGCCCGTTCGGCCGGTGGTTATGGCCAGCTCGTCGGCCGCGACCAGGGCATGGCGATCCTGCGTCTCAATTCGGGCGAGCAGCGAGTCGTCCACGGCTCCTGCATGGCCACTGTCGGTGCCGTGTCCAACCCGGACCACGGCAACATCAATGACGGCAAGGCAGGCCGCACCGTGTGGCGTGGCAAACGTCCGCACAATCGCGGCGTGACCATGAACCCGGTCGACCATCCGCATGGCGGCGGCGAAGGCCGCACCTCGGGTGGCCGCCATCCGGTTTCGCCCTGGGGCAAGCCGACCAAGGGCAAGAAGACGCGGTCCAACAAGGCGACCGACAAGTTCATCCTGCGCTCGCGCCATCAGCGCAAGAGCTAAGAAGAGGTAACGCCAAGTGACTCGTTCGATTTGGAAAGGCCCCTTCATCGACGGCTACCTTCTGAAGAAGGTGGACAAGGTTCGTGAAGGTGGTCGCAATGAGGTGATCAAGATGTGGAGCCGCCGCTCCACCATCCTGCCGCAGTTCGTCGGCTTCACCTTCGGTGTCTACAACGGCCAGAAACACGTTCCCGTATCGGTGAACGAGGACATGGTCGGTCACAAGTTCGGTGAATTCGCTCCGACCCGGACCTATTACGGTCACGGCGCGGATAAGAAGGCGAAGAGGAAATAATCATGGGCAAGGCCAAAGCTCCGCGCAGGCTTGCTGACAACGAAGCGCGCGCCGTGCTGCGCACGATCCGTATCAGCCCGCAGAAGCTGAACCTGGTTGCCGCGTTGATCCGCGGCAAGAAGGTCGCGACAGCGCTTTCCGACCTCGAATTCTCGGCCAAGCGGATTTCCGGCACGGTCAAGAAGACGCTGGAATCGGCGATCGCCAACGCGGAAAACAACCACGACCTAGACGTCGATGCGCTGATCGTGGCGGAAGCCTATGTCGGCAAGTCGATTGTCATGAAGCGGTTCCATGCCCGTGGCCGTGGTCGCGCCAGCCGTATCGAGAAGCCGTTCTCGCACCTCACGATCGTCGTTCGTGAAGTCGAAGAAAAAGGGGAGGCCGCATAATGGGCCAGAAAGTCAATCCGATCGGTCTGCGTCTCGGCATCAACCGCACCTGGGATTCGCGGTGGTTCGCGAACACCGGCGAATACGGCAAGCTGCTGCACGAGGACATCAAGATCCGCAAATATCTTGAGAAGGAACTCAAGCAGGCTGCGATCTCGAAGGTCGTGATCGAGCGTCCGCACAAGAAGTGCCGCGTCACCATCCATGCGGCGCGTCCGGGCCTGATCATCGGCAAGAAGGGCGCCGACATCGAGAAGCTTCGCAAGAAGCTGATGGAGATGACCAAGTCCGAGACGCATTTGAACATCGTCGAAGTGCGCAAGCCGGAGATCGACGCGACCCTGGTCGCCCAGTCGATCGCCCAGCAGCTCGAGCGCCGCATCGCGTTCCGCCGCGCCATGAAGCGCGCCGTCCAGTCGGCGATGCGCCTCGGTGCCGAAGGCATCCGCATCAACTGCGCCGGCCGTCTCGGCGGCGCCGAGATCGCGCGCATGGAATGGTATCGCGAAGGTCGCGTGCCGCTGCATACGTTGCGCGCCGACGTCGACTACGGCACGGCCGAGGCGAATACGGCCTACGGCATCTGTGGCGTCAAGGTCTGGGTGTTCAAGGGCGAAATCCTCGAGCACGACCCGATGGCATCGGAGCGCCGCGCCACCGAGGGCGATCATGCGCATGGCGGTGGTGGTGAGCGCGAGCGCGGTCGCCGTCGCGAAAACGCGTAAGACAGTCAGGAATTTGGAGTTAGAACGATGCTGCAGCCAAAGCGCACAAAGTTCCGCAAGCAGTTCAAGGGCCGCATCCACGGTACCGCCAAGGGCGGCACCAACCTGGATTTCGGTGGTTTCGGGCTGAAGGCGCTTGAGCCGAACCGCGTCACTGCGCGTGAGATCGAGGCGGCCCGCCGCGCGATCACCCGCGAGATGAAGCGCGCCGGCCGGGTGTGGATCCGTATCTTCCCGGACGTACCGGTTACGTCGAAGCCGACTGAAGTCCGTATGGGTAAGGGCAAGGGCGCCGTCGACTACTGGGCGGCACGCGTCAAGCCGGGTCGCATCATGTTCGAGATCGACGGCGTCAACGAAGAAACCGCCCGTGAGGCGCTGCGTCTCGGCGCGGCCAAGCTCTCGGTCAGGACGCGCTTCGTACAGCGCATCGCAGAATAAGGACGGGCCGATCATGAAAGCCGAAGACATCCGGACCAAGACCCAGGACCAGCTGACCGACGACCTGGCCAGCCTGAAGAAGGAGCAGTTCAACCTGCGCTTCCAGAAGGCCACCGGCCAGCTTGAGAAGACCGCGCGCGTGAGGCAGGTCCGCAAGGACATTGCGCGTATCAAGACCATCGCTGCGGAAAAGTCCGCGGCCAAGAAGGCTTAAGGACGAAAACCATGCCAAAGCGCATTCTGCAGGGCACCGTCGTCAGCGACAAGAACGAGAAGACGGTTGTCGTCAAGGTCGAACGGCGCTTCACGCATCCCGTGATGAAGAAGACCGTGCGCATGACCAAGAAGTACAAGGCGCACGACGAGAACAACGCCCACAAGGTCGGTGATCAGGTGTTCATCCAGGAATCGAAGCCGATTTCCAAGGACAAGCGCTGGGTCGTGGTGTCTTCGGACCAGGCCTGATCAGGGCAAACGAAACGAATTTTGGACAGACCGGGGAGGGGTGAGAAACCCGTCCCGTTAGAAAAGAAGAAGGCGGCCAGTCATGATTCAGATGCAAACAAACCTCGACGTCGCGGATAATTCCGGCGCCCGTCGTGTCATGTGCATCAAGGTGCTGGGCGGCTCGAAGCGGAAATACGCTTCCGTGGGCGACATCATCGTGGTGTCGATCAAGGAAGCCATCCCGCGCGGCCGCGTCAAGAAGGGCGATGTGATGAAGGCGGTCGTGGTTCGCACGGCCAAGGACATCCGCCGCCCGGACGGCAGCGTGATCCGTTTCGACAAGAACGCAGCCGTTCTCGTCGACAACAAGAAAGAGCCGATCGGCACGCGTATCTTCGGACCAGTTCCGCGCGAACTCCGCGCCAAGAACCACATGAAGATCATCTCGCTCGCGCCTGAAGTGCTGTAAGGAGCCGGACCAATGCAAAAGATTAGAAAAGGCGACAAGGTCGTCGTGCTGGCCGGCAAGGACAAGGGCCGTTCGGGCGAAGTCCTTTCGGTGCAGCCGAAGGACGACACCGCGCTGGTGCGCGGCGTCAACCTGATCCGTCGTCATCAGAAGCAGTCCCAGTCCCAAGAGGGCGGGATCATCACCAAGGAAGCGCCGATCCAGCTGTCGAACATCGCGCTGGCCGACCCCAAGGATGGCAAGCCGACCCGCGTCGGCTTCATCTTCCAGAAGGACGGCAAGAAGGTGCGCGTCGCCAAGCGCTCGGGAGAAGTCATCAATGGCTAAGGCTCAAACCAAGCAGGCAACTGCCCAGAACACGCCGCGCCTCAAGCAGGTCTACAACGAGACCATTCGCAAGGCGCTGCAGGAGCAGTTCGGCTACGAGAACGAGATGCAGGTTCCGCGCATCGACAAAATCGTGTTGAACATGGGCGTCGGCGAGGCGACCGGCGATTCGAAGAAGCCTTCGATCGCGGCGGAAGACCTTGCAATGATCGCCGGCCAGAAGGCCGTTGTCACCCGCGCACGCAACTCGATCGCCGGCTTCAAGGTCCGCGAGAAGATGCCGATCGGCGCCAAGGTCACGTTGCGCAAGGAACGCATGTACGAGTTCCTCGACCGCCTCGTGAATATCGCACTGCCGCGCGTCCGCGACTTCCGCGGGCTCAACCCGAAGAGCTTCGATGGCCGTGGCAACTATGCCATGGGCATCAAGGAACACATCGTGTTTCCGGAGATCAACTACGACAAGGTTGATCAGATCTGGGGCATGGACGTCATCGTTTGTACGACTGCGAAGACGGACGACGAAGCCAGGGCATTGCTCAAGGCCTTCAACTTCCCCTTCCGCCAGTAACGGCAGCGAGAAAAGGAAAAATCTGAAATGGCAAAGACCAGCTCAGTCGAGAAGAACAACAGGCGCCGCAAGCTTGCGGACCAGTTCGCTGCCAAGCGCAAGGTGCTCAAGGCGATCATCATGGATCAGTCCAAGCCGATGGAAGAGCGCTTCCGCGCCCAGCTGAAGCTTTCGGCGCTGCCGCGCAACTCGGCCAAGACCCGCATCCGCAACCGCTGCGAAGTCACCGGACGTCCGCGTGCCTATTATCGCAAGCTCAAAGTATCGCGTATCGCGCTTCGTGATCTCGGCAATAACGGCCAGATCCCGGGCCTGGTCAAGTCGAGCTGGTAAGGAGGACATAACATGTCATTGAGCGATCCTCTCGGCGATATGCTGACCCGCATCCGCAACGCGTATGGCCGCAAGAAGTCGAGCGTTTCGACGCCGGCTTCGCGCCTGCGCACCCGTGTCCTCGACGTTCTGAAGGCCGAAGGCTATATCCGCGACTACAGCCAGACCGACTTCGACAACGGCAAGTCCGAAATCGAGATCGAGCTGAAGTATTTCGACGGTGCGCCGGTGGTGCGCGAAATCGCCCGGGTCTCGAAGCCCGGCCGCCGCGTCTACGTTTCGGCCAAGTCGATACCGCACGTCGCCAACGGCCTCGGCATCGCCATTCTTTCGACGCCGAAGGGTGTGATGGCCGACCACGAAGCGCGCGAACAGAATGTCGGCGGGGAAATCCTCTGCCAGATCTTCTGATCTGGTATGTGACCCGTTGGAATCCGGCTTTCGGGATCAAGTCCCGAAAACCGAGACCTGAAACAAGAGAAGTGACGAGGACAACAGAATGTCTCGTATTGGAAAGAAACCCGTTTCGCTGCCGCAGGGCGTGACCGCGACCGTCAACGGCCAGACCGTGACGGCGAAGGGTCCGAAGGGCGAGCTGAAGTTCGTGGTGAACGACGAAGTGCTGGTCAAGATGGAAGGCAGCGAGATCGCTGTCCAGCCGCGCGACCAGACCAAGACCGCCCGTTCCAAATGGGGCATGTCGCGCACGCAGATCGTCAACATCCTGCAGGGCGTCAAGGACGGCTTCGAAAAGAAGCTCGAGATCACCGGCGTCGGCTATCGCGCCGCCATGCAAGGCAAGAACCTGCAGCTGGCGCTCGGCTTCAGTCACGACGTTGTCTACGAGACGCCGCAGGGCGTGACGATTTCGGTGCCGAAGCCGACGGAAATCACCGTGACCGGCATCGACAAGCAGCAGGTCGGCCAGGTTGCCGCCGAGATCCGCGAGTATCGCAGCCCCGAGCCCTACAAGGGCAAGGGCGTCCGCTATGCTGGCGAGAAGATCGTCCGCAAGGAAGGCAAGAAGAAGTAATTTTAACGCCGCGGGGAGCGGTCGCGGGAGGCTCGTCCTACCGCATATGGTTGCCCCCGTTTTTTGAAGGCAAGGAACTGATATCATGGGCTCGAAAGAATCCACCCAACGCCGCGCTCAGCGCGTCCGCCGCCAGATCAAAAAGGTTGCCGGCGATCGTCCGCGTTTGTCGGTCCATCGCACGTCGAAGAACATCTATGTCCAGGTGATCGACGACGCCAAGGGCCACACCATCGCGGCTGCTTCGACGCTTGAGAAGGAGCTCAAGGGCTCGCTCAAGACCGGCGCCGACACCGCGGCCGCAGCTGCCATCGGCAAGCTGATCGCCGAGCGTGCCTCGAAGGCCGGCGTCAAGGAAGTGGTCTTCGACCGCGGCGCCTACATCTACCACGGCCGCGTCAAGGCGCTTGCCGAGGCTGCACGTGAAGGTGGTCTGAGCTTCTAAAATCGAAATTCGCCCCGGCGACCCAAAGAGGCCGCCGGATATCATCATCAACCGTGCTTCCGGAAAAAAACAAGGAACAGGATATGGCACAGGAACGTAGGGATGGCGGCCGCGGCCGTGATCGCGAAGAACGCGACGACGGCATGGTCGACAAGCTCGTCCACATCAACCGTGTCGCCAAGGTCGTCAAGGGCGGCCGGCGCTTCGGCTTTGCAGCACTCGTTGTCGTCGGCGACCAGAAGGGCCGCGTCGGCTTCGGCCACGGCAAGGCGCGCGAAGTGCCTGAGGCGATCCGCAAGGCGACCGAATCGGCCAAGCGCGACATGATCTTCGTGCCGTTGCGCTCGGGCCGCACGCTGCACCATGACGTCGAGGGACGCTGGGGCGCGGGACGTGTCCTGCTGCGCGCCGCCAAGCAAGGTACCGGCATCATCGCCGGCGGCCCGATGCGCGCCGTTTTCGAGACGCTCGGCATGCATGACGTGGTCGCCAAGTCGATGGGTTCTTCGAACCCCTACAACATGGTTCGCGCCACTTTCGACGCGCTGAAGAGCCAGATGCATCCGAAGGATGTGGCTGCCGCGCGCGGCATCAAGTATTCGACCCTTCAGGCCCGCCGCGGCACCGCCGTTGCGGCTGAAGAATAGTCGACGCTGACCAGGGATCTGACCATGGCCAAGAAAGCAACCAAGACCATCACCGTCGAGCAGATCGGTTCGCCGATCCGCCGGCCGAAGGAGCAGCGCGCAACGCTGGTCGGCCTCGGCCTCAACAAGATGCACAAGCAGCGCACGCTGGAGGATACGCCCTCGGTGCGCGGCATGATCGCTGCCGTCCAGCATCTCGTCCGCGTCGTGGACGAGGGCTGAGCCAGAGCGCAGGAGAACCCAGATGAAACTCAATGATCTGCGTGACAAGGACGGCGCGACGCACTCCAAGAAGCGTCTCGGCCGTGGCATCGGTTCCGGTTCAGGCAAGACCGCCGGTCGCGGCGTTAAGGGCCAGAAGGCGCGCTCCGGTGTCGCCGTCAACGGCTTCGAGGGTGGCCAGATGCCGCTCTACCGGCGTCTGCCGAAGCGCGGCTTCAACAATATCTTCGCCAAGAGCTTCACCGTCGTGTCGCTGGCCCGCATCCAGGCGGCGCTCGATGCCAAGAAGCTTGACGCTAAGACAGTTGTGACGGCCGAGGCGCTGGTTGCGGCCGGCGTCATCCGTCGCGTCAAGGACGGCGTGCGCATCCTTTCGGACGGCGACATCAAGGCCAAGCTTGCCTTCGACGTGGCCGGAGCCTCCAAGGCCGCGATCGAGAAGATCGAAAAGGCCGGCGGCTCGGTGAAGCTGCCTGAGCAGGCAGCCGCCGAGTAACGGCAATTTGAAGCACGGCCGGCAAAGGTGGATTCGGTTTTGCCTGCGGTCGTGCTTTGATCCGACAGATGTGGCGGCCGCATCAACGCGGCCGCTTGCATGTTTGCAGTCCGGAGCTTATCTCGTGAGCTTCGGTGACACGCGCCGCCTGAGCTGCGGGCATCGAGCGTGACCAAGCGGAGAATCAGGCATGGCTTCGGCTGCTGAACAACTAGCCTCGAATCTGAATTTTTCGGCCTTCGCCAAAGCCGAGGATCTGAAGAAGCGCATCTGGTTCACCATCGGCGCGCTGCTCGTCTATCGTCTTGGCACCTATATCCCGCTGCCCGGTATCAATCCCGACGCTTTCGCCCAGGCCTTCTCGTCGCAGAGCAAGGGCGTGCTCGGCATGTTCAACATGTTCGCAGGCGGCGCCGTGCAGCGCATGGCGATCTTTGCCCTTGGCATTATGCCCTATATCTCCGCTTCCATCATTATGCAGCTGATGACCTCGGTCATTCCGTCGCTGGAAGCGCTGAAAAAGGAAGGCGAGCAGGGCCGCAAGATCATCAACCAGTACACGCGCTACGGCACAGTGCTTCTGGCGCTGGTCCAGGCGTACGGCATTTCGGTCGGGCTTGAGGGCGGCAACGGCATCGTCAACGATCCCGGCATGTTCTTCCGCATCTCTACCGTCGTCACGCTGGTCGGCGGCACCATGTTCCTGATGTGGCTTGGCGAGCAGATCACCGCCCGCGGCATCGGCAACGGCATTTCGCTGATCATCTTCTCCGGCATCGTCGCCGGCCTGCCGCGCGCCATCTCCGGCACGCTGGAGCTTGGCCGCACCGGCGCCTTGTCGACCGGCCTGATCCTGGCGATCATCGTGCTCGCCATCATCGTCATCGCGCTGATCGTCTTCTTCGAGCGCGCCCAGCGCCGCCTGCTGATCCAGTATCCCAAGCGCCAGGTTGGCAATCGCATGTTCCAGGGCGATACCTCGCATCTGCCGCTGAAGCTCAACACGTCCGGCGTCATTCCGCCGATCTTCGCCTCGTCGCTGCTGCTGCTGCCTGCGACCGTCGCCGGCTTCTCGCAGACCACCAATATGCCTGCATGGGCCAGCACCATCCTGGCGGCGCTCGGCCACGGCCAGCCGCTCTATATGGCCTTCTACGCGGCGATGATCGTGTTCTTCGCCTTCTTCTATACGGCGATCGTCTTCAATCCGAAGGACACCGCCGACCAGCTCAAGAAGCATTCGGGCTTCATCCCGGGCTATCGTCCGGGCGAGCGCACTGCGGACTATATCGACTATGTGCTCACCCGCATCACCGTCGTCGGCGCCATTTATCTGGTGCTGGTGTGTCTGCTGCCCGAGTTCCTGATTTCAGCGACTGGCGTACCGTTCTACCTTGGTGGCACTTCGCTCCTGATCGTGGTCAGTGTAACGCTCGATACGGTGGCGCAGATTCAGGGTCACCTGATCGCGCACCAGTATGAGGGCCTGATCAAGAAGTCGAAGCTGCGCGGGGGGAAAAAGGCCAAATGAGGTTGATATTGCTTGGACCGCCGGGGGCGGGCAAGGGGACACAAGCACTGAGACTGGTAGAACGACACGGCATCCCACAGCTTTCCACGGGGGACATGCTGCGTGCTGCTGTTCAGGCCGGCACCGAAGTCGGCAAGCGCGCCAAGGCGGTGATGGACGCTGGCGAACTGGTGTCCGACGCTATCGTCAACGCCATCGTGGCCGAGCGTATCGATCAAGCTGATTGCGCAAACGGCTTCATCCTTGACGGATACCCGCGAACCCTGGTGCAAGCGGACGCCGTTGAGGAAATGCTGTCGGATCGCGGACTGGAGCTAGACGCGGTCATCGAATTTGTCGTCGACGACAAGGCGCTGGTTGGCCGAATCGTCAAACGCGCCGAAGAAGCCAAGGCCGCAGGCCTGCCGGTGCGCAAGGACGACAGTCCAGCGGTGTTCGAAGAACGCTTGAGGGAATATTACAAGAAAACCTCGCCGCTGATCGGTTACTACTATGCCAAGGGCAAACTCAGGGGCGTCGATGGCATGGCCGACATCGATGCGGTGACGCAGCAGATCGAGGGCGTGCTCAGGGCGACGACCCGGCAGGTTGGCCGGGCGGCCGGCTAGAGAATCGAACGATTGCGCTTGACTGGAGCGGCCCGCTGGGGTATGGCGGCCCGTCTTCCTATCAGGCATGAGGCTTGCTTGTCCGTAAGGGCAAGGCAGGCCGCTTTGAACTGGAAACTCCCGCAAGGGCCGGCCTCCACCGGACGCGGGGCAACTTGAAGCGCCGGCTCGCCCGGCCTACATGGAGAAGAGAAGAACATGGCTCGTATAGCCGGCGTCAACATTCCGACCAACAAGCGCGTCGTCATCGCGCTTCAATACATTCACGGCATTGGCAAGAAGTTCGCCCAGGAGATCGTCGACAAGGTCGGCATCCCGGCCGAGCGTCGCGTCAACCAGCTGACCGACGCGGAAGTGCTGCAGATCCGCGAGACCATCGACCGCGACTATCAGGTCGAGGGCGATCTGCGCCGCGAAGTGTCGATGAACATCAAGCGACTCATGGACCTCGGCTGCTACCGCGGTCTGCGTCACCGCCGCTCGCTGCCGGTTCGTGGTCAGCGCACACATACCAATGCGCGCACCCGCAAGGGGCCGGCCAAGTCGATTGCCGGAAAGAAGAAGTAATTTAGGGCAGTAAGGAGTAGGGCAGTAAGGCACTAGGAACGGCAGACATACTGCCCTACTGCCATATTCCCCTACTGCCTTCTCCCTGGTGGAGCCGCTGGCATTACGGCGGTGTAGAGATCAACTGAAAGGACCATCATGGCCAAGGAAGCCACTCGTGTTCGCCGTCGCGAACGCAAGAACATCTCGTCGGGCGTTGCCCACGTTAATTCGACCTTCAACAACACGATGATCACCATCACCGACGCGCAGGGTAACTCGATTGCCTGGTCGTCGGCTGGAGCCCAGGGCTTCAAGGGATCGCGCAAGTCGACCCCGTTCGCTGCCCAGATGGCCGCCGAAGATGTTGCCAAGAAGGCCCAGGAACACGGCATGCGTATGCTCGAGGTCGAGGTCTGTGGACCCGGCTCCGGTCGTGAATCGGCGCTGCGCGCGCTGCAGGCCGCCGGCTTCACCATCACCTCGATCCGTGATGTGACGCCGATCCCGCATAATGGTTGCCGCCCGCGCAAGAAGCGCCGCGTTTAAAGAATTTACCGAACGCCGCGCGAGCGCCTCAAGGGCGCTCCTCCACGGCATTCCAGGTCGCCCGCCACGATTGGATGGTGGCGGGACAACGGAAGGAAAGCACTATGATCCAGAAAAATTGGCAAGAACTGATCAAGCCGAACAAGATCGAGTTCTCGTCGAAGAAGAAGACGCTGACCACGCTCGTCGCCGAGCCGCTCGAGCGCGGCTTCGGCCTCACCCTCGGCAACGCGCTGCGCCGCGTGCTTCTATCTTCGCTGCGTGGCGCGGCTGTGACCGCCGTGCAGATCGACGGCGTTCTGCATGAATTCTCGTCCATCGCCGGCGTGCGCGAGGACGTGACCGACATCGTCTTGAACATCAAGGAAATCGCCATCCGCATGGAAGGCGACGGCCCCAAGCGCATGGTCGTACGCAAGCAGGGACCGGGTGCGGTTCTCGCCGGCGACATCCAGACCGTTGGCGACGTCGAGATCCTCAATCCCGACCACGTCATCTGCACTCTGGACGAGGGCGCTGAAATCCGCATGGAATTCACCGTCGACACCGGCAAGGGCTATGTGCCGGCCGACCGCAACCGCGCCGAGGACGCGCCGATCGGGCTGATCCCCGTCGACAGCCTGTATTCGCCGGTCAAGAAGGTCTCCTACAAGGTTGAGAACACCCGCGAGGGCCAGGTTCTCGACTATGACAAGCTGACCATGACCATCGAGACCGATGGTTCGATCTCGGGCGAGGACGCAGTGGCCTTCGCCGCTCGCATCCTGCAGGACCAGCTCGGCCTGTTCGTCAATTTCGACGAGCCGCAGAAGGAAGTCGCCGCCGAACAGGTTACCGAGCTTGCCTTCAACCCGGCGCTGCTCAAGAAGGTCGACGAGCTCGAGCTTTCGGTGCGTTCGGCCAACTGCCTGAAGAACGACAACATCGTCTATATCGGCGACCTGATCCAGAAGACCGAAGCAGAGATGCTGCGCACCCCGAACTTCGGCCGCAAGTCGCTGAACGAGATCAAGGAAGTCCTGGCGGCGATGGGCCTGCATCTCGGCATGGAAGTGCCGGACTGGCCGCCGGAAAACATCGAAGACCTCGCCAAGCGTTACGAAGATCAATATTAAGCATGATCCCGAACCGAAGGTCAGCGCAGCAAAAAGTTGCAGACTTTTCGGACAAGATCATGCGGCTAACCAACTGGGGCTCAGCCCTCTTGAAACCGCAATGAAGGAGAAGAGCCATGCGCCACGGATTTAAAGGCCGCCGGTTCGCCCGCAGCATAAGCCATCGCAAGTCGATGTTTGCCAACCTTGCCGTGTCGCTAATCGAGCACGAGCAGATCCTCACCACGCTGCCGAAGGCGAAGGATTTGCGTCCGATCGTCGAGAAGCTGGTGACGCTCGGCAAGCGCGGCGACCTGCACGCCCGCCGCCAGGTTATTGCCCAGATCGGCAATGAAGGCGTCGTCAAGCGCCTGTTCGATACCATCGCGCCACGTTATGCCACCCGCAACGGCGGCTATCTGCGCATCATGAAGGCCGGCTTCCGCCACGGTGATAACGCGGCAATGGCGGTCATCGAGTTCGTCGATCGCGACACCTCGGCCAAGGGCGCCGGCGACCGTGCCCGTATCGAGGCCGAAGGTACCGAAGAGGAAGCCGCAGCCGCATAAGGCTCGGCTTTCCTGAGAAGTTCGAAAGGGGCCTCCAGGCCCCTTTTCTGTTTCCGAAGGTACCGGGCAGGGCTGGTAGGGGTTTTGTCACCGGTTCTTGCGGCGACTACCCAAAATAATCGGATTTCAGCGGCTTAGCCTTTCATTTTGCACAATCGTCAGGACAATGGCGCCGACTTGGAGGATTCGGAATGCGCGTTAAACGGCTGCCCATTGTTCTGATCTGCGCCTTGATGGCGTTGGCCGTCGTGCCGGCGGCCAGGCACGCGCTGGCGGAGGAGACCAAGCCAGATCCTGGTCTGTCCGACGTGCTGACCGACCTGTTGCATGGCGTCGAAGGCGAAAACGCCACCTCCGGCCCCGACAAGCGCGTGCCGTTCGGCCGCGAGGAGGTGCAGCTGTCCTTTGCGCCGCTGGTCAAGCAGACGGCGCCGGCTGTGGTCAATGTCTATGCCTCGCAAACCGCCAAGGCGACGTCGCCCTTCGACGGCGATCCGTTTTTCGAGGAGTTCTTCGGCCGCTCGCAGCCGCGCGCGCAGTCGTCGCTCGGTTCGGGGGTACTAGTCGATCCGACCGGCGTCGTGGTCACCAATTTCCATGTCGTCAAGGACGCCGACCAGGTCAAGGTCGCGACCGCCGACGGGCGCGAATTCGACAGCAAGGTGCTGCTCAAGGATGAGACGCTCGACCTCGCCGTGCTCAAGATTTCTTCTGACAAGCCGTTCCCGGTGATCGCCATCGGCGATTCCGACGCGCTCGAGGTCGGCGACCTGGTGCTGGCGATCGGCAATCCGTTCGGGGTCGGCCAGACCACCACCAGCGGCATCATTTCGGCGGTGGCGCGCAGCCATATCGGCATCTCCGATTCCAGCTTCTTCATCCAGACCGACGCGGCCATCAACCCCGGCAATTCCGGTGGCGCGCTGGTCAACATGGGAGGGCAGCTGATCGGCATCAACACCGCGATCTATAGCCGTAGCGGCGGCTCGATCGGCATCGGCTTTGCCATCCCTTCGAACATGGTCCGCGCCTTTGCCGATGCGGCCAAGGCCGGGCTCGACTTCTTCGAGCGGCCGTATGCCGGTGCCGAGTTCGAGGCGGTGACGCCGCAGATTGCCGAATCGCTCGGCATGGACAAACCGACCGGTGCGCTGGTTTCTTCGGTCGAAGAGGCGGGACCCGCGGCCAAGGCAGGACTCAAGCCTGGCGACGTAGTGCTGTCGCTTAACGGCAAGCCGGTCGAGAGCGTCGGGGCGCTGGACTACCGGATGGCGACGCTGTCGATTGGTACGAATGCCAGCTTCGGCGTTCTGAGCAAGGGTCAGCAGGCGACGATGGACATCGCTCTGGAACGACCGCCCGAAGGCGCCAAAGCTGCGGAACTCACATTGCGCGGCCGCAGCCCGTTTTCCGGCGCCAAGGTTGCTGAACTGTCGCCACGGCTTGCCCAACGGCTCGGTCTGCGCACCGATGTCAAAGGCGTAACCGTGGTCGACATCAACCGCGATTCGCCCGCTGCCGATTTTGGATTCCAGCCAGGCGACATCGTGCGTGAGGTCAATGGCCTGACGATCGACAAGGCGGCGACCCTGGAACAGGTAGCCCAGCAGGATACGCGCTGGTGGCGCTTTACCGTCGAGCGCGGCGGGCAGATACTGCGCCAGGTGTTGCGTTACTGAGCCCGACCGTCAGCATGATCGGGCTCCAGGCAGAAGAAGTTGCATGGCCGATCTGTTCAGTGTCGATGAACCGGAAAAGACGCCGCCCGGCAGGCCGCTGGCGGACCGTCTGCGCCCGAAGAACCTTGGCGAGGTTGTCGGGCAGGAGCATCTGACCGGACCCGACGGCGCGCTGACGCGGCTGATCGGCTCCGGCTCGCTCGGCTCGATGATTTTCTGGGGCCCGCCCGGCACCGGCAAGACAACGGTCGCACGGCTGCTTGCCGGAGAGACAAGCCTCGCCTTCGAACAGATTTCGGCCGTGTTTTCCGGCGTTGCCGACCTGAAGAAAGTGTTCGAGGCAGCGAAGCTGCGCCGCTCGAACGGCCGCCAGACACTGCTGTTCGTCGACGAGATCCATCGCTTCAACCGCGCCCAGCAGGACAGTTTTCTGCCGGTGATGGAAGACGGCACCGTCGTGCTGGTCGGCGCCACCACCGAGAACCCGTCCTTCGAGCTTAACGCCGCGCTTTTGTCGCGCGCGCGTGTGCTGGTCTTTCACTCGCTCGGCGAGGAGAGCATCGCCAAGCTGCTGGCGCGGGCCGAGCAGGCAGAGGGCAGGGCGCTGCCGCTCGATGAAGACGCGCGGGCGATGCTCATCCGCATGAGCGACGGCGACGGCCGCGCGGCGCTGACGCTCGCCGAAGAGGTCTGGCGCGCAGCGAAATCAAAGGAGGTGTTCGGCGCCGAGGCTTTGCAGCGCATCGTCCAGCGCCGCGCGCCGATCTACGACAAAGGCCAGGACGGCCATTACAATTTGATCTCCGCCTTGCACAAATCGGTGCGCGGCTCCGATCCCGACGCGGCACTCTACTATCTGGCCCGCATGTTCGACGCCGGCGAAGATCCGCTTTATCTCGGGCGCCGGTTGGTGCGCATGGCGATGGAGGATATCGGGCTGGCCGACCCGCAGGCGCTCGTCGTCGCTAACGCCGCCAAGGACGCCTACGACTATCTGGGCTCGCCCGAGGGCGAACTGGCCTTCGCCGAGGCGACCGTCTATCTCGCCACCGCGCCGAAATCCAATGCAGTCTATACCGCGTTCAAGGCCGCCACACAGGCGGCGAAGGAATTCGGTTCGCTGCTGCCGCCCAAGCACATTCTCAATGCGCCGACCAAGCTGATGAAACAGGAAGATTACGGCGCCGGCTATCGCTACGACCACGACGAGCCCGACGCTTTTTCCGGCCAGGACTATTTTCCGGAGAAGATGGGAAGGCAGACATTCTACGACCCGCCCGAGCGCGGCTTCGAGCGCGATATCAGGAAGCGGCTGGATTATTGGGCGAAGCTGCGCAGCGAGCGGGAAAAATAGCTGCCAGTCGCACAGTGGCGTGATCGCCGTTGTCTGGCGTGACAAAAAACCCTATCAAGATGCGCCTTCGGCCGGCGGACAGGCCAGAAATGTACCGACGATATTCAGAACGGAATCGCGCCTGGCGCGTGGAAAAATGACGAAAAAATCTCGCAAGACCCTTCGGAAGTTCGCCATAGCGATCCCGCTGCTGGCGCTCGGCTTCTATTTCATTCCTATCCTGACGACGATTTTCATTGTCCTCGGCCTGATCGACGTGTTGCGCAACGACAACAAGAACTGGGCCCTGTTCAGTGGTTATTTCCTCGGCAACGGCATCTTCACCTGGCTGCTTTCGCCCTTCAATCTGCTGGTCGATCTGCTGTGCTACAGAAACCGCGGTGTCTGGAAACTGGACCAGTTTCCTCCGGACTATCAGCGTGAGGTCAACGAGGTTCTGGACGTCTTCAAAGCGCGCAAGGACGAGATCATCGCCGATATCGACGCCAATTTCGGCAGCGGCCGGCGCGGCATGTATGTCTACCAGTGGTACGGCAAGCACAAGATCGACAACGTTGCCGAATTCAACAAGGATTTCAAATATATCAAGACCATCGCCGTGTCCGTGTTCAGGGGCAAGGAATCGACCTCTTGGCATTTCGGACCGCTGCGGCTCAGCCTGCGCATTCTCTACAATCTTCTCCCGGTGAAGGCCGAGGTTTTCGTCGAGTGCAACAACGCCAGGAACTACTGGCACGACAATCCGCTCTATATTTTCGACGACACGCTGCTGCACCGCTCGGTCAACGAATATGATGGGCGCCGCTACTGCGTGTTCATGGACATCATCCGGCCATCGCCATTCCCTGGCCTGATCGCCGCTCTTCTCGCCATCGTTTCGGTCAGCGTCGAGCGCATCAATGCCATGTTCTACAAGAACTGGAAGATGATCGGCTCCAGCAAGCCGAAGAAGGCCGGAGCCGCCTGACACCGTAGTGTGACCGGTGCGAGGGAGCACGATGTATGATCTGTTGCTTGTCTGCCTTGGTGGCGCGATCGGCGCAATGGCCCGTTTCTTCTTGTCCGGCTTCGTCGCCCGCCGGGTTGGCGAGACCTTTCCCTGGGGCACGATGGTGGTCAACGTCTCGGGAGCGTTTGCAATCGGTGTCGTTGCGCATGCGGTGACGCGCGACGGCATGCCCGCCATCTGGGCCTTTGCCGTCACCGGCGGCCTCGGCTGCTACACTACGGTCTCTTCCTTCAGCGTGCAGACGCTGGCACTGGCGCGCGAGGGCGAATGGCTGCGCGCCGGCGGAAATGTGCTGCTTTCGGTTTTCCTGAGCCTCGGCGGCGTGACGCTGGGCTTTGCCGCGGGAAGTCTTCTGATTGGCAGCGGGGCGCCGTGAGCGGCCCGCGGAAGCTCCGCCACGACGGGACGGACACTGCCGCGGCCGGGCATGGCGGACGCCTCATTGGTTGGCGCAGAACCTCCGAAACGGTTCGGCTCTATGCGACCGTGGCCGCGGGCAGCATGATCGGCGGTGTGCTGCGGGCGCTTGCCTCATCGACGAGCACTGCCCTGTGGGGCGCTGGATTTCCCTTCGGCACACTCCTCGTCAACATTGTCGGCTCATTCCTCATCGGCTTTTACGCGACATTGACGGGACCGGATGGTCGTGTCTTCGCCGGTCCGCTGCAGCGCCAGTTCTTCATGGCCGGCTTCTGTGGCGGCCTGACGACCTTCTCGGCCTTCAGCCTTGAAACGCTCACCCTCGCGCAAGGCGGGAGGTTCCTGGCGGCGGGGCTCAATATCGCGATCTCCGTGGTGGCCTGGCTTGCCGCCGTCTGGCTTGGCCACATCTTTGCAGTTGCCTCAACCGGCTGAGAGGGTCCAAGCAATGAAGATACCAACACAGGCGCAATTGCTGCGCATATTTATCGGCGAAAACGACAAGGCAGATGGCCGTCCGCTGTATGAGGTTATCATGCTGAGGGCCCGCGAAATGCAGATCGCCGGCGCGACCGTCCTGCGCGGCGCGATGGGGTTCGGCCATTCCAGCCGGCTTCACACCATGAAGATCCTCCGCCTATCGGAGGATCTGCCCCTGGTCATCGAGATCGTCGATGACGAGGCAAAATTGGCCGCTTTCCTGCCCGTTCTTGAAACAATCATGACAAGTGGTTTGATTACGCTGGAGAAAGTTCAGGTTCTGCAATATGGAACCGACAACGAATAACCGAGTGAGATTGCGGGTGCCGGCGAATGCCGTTGCATGCCTGCAAAACGGCGATTGGAATCATGGCAGGCGTTGAACAGATCACAGTGGACGCCGGTGAGGCGGGCATGCGGCTCGACCGCTGGTTCAAGAGCCATTTCCCCGGTCTCGGTTTTGGTCATCTGCAGAAGCTGCTGCGTTCCGGCCAGATCCGCGTCGACGGCGGCAGGGTGAAGGCCGATACCCGCGTCGAAGCCGGCCAAACGGTGCGTGTGCCGCCGCTTGAAGTCGACAAGAAAGGTGAAAGCCCGCTGACCGGCCATTCGATCCGCAACCAGGGCGACGCCGATGTCCTAGCCAAGATGCTGATCCATGAGGACCCGAAGGTCTTCGTCTTCAACAAGCCGGCCGGCCTGGCGGTCCAGGGCGGCTCTGGCGTCACCCGCAATGTCGACGACATGCTGGAAGCCTGGCGCAACCAGAAGGGCGAGAAGCCCCGTCTGGTGCACCGGCTCGACCGCGACACGTCGGGTGTGCTGGTTGTCGCCCGTACAAGGCTCGCCGCCATGAAGCTCGCCGAAGCGTTCCGGGCGCGTGAGACGAAGAAAACCTACTGGGCGCTGGTCAAGGGTGTGCCGCCGAAGCGCGAGGACAAGATCTCGACCTGGTTGATCAAGGAATCGACGCCCGACGGCGATCGCGTGCGCATCGCCAAGCATGGCGAAAAGGGCGCCGATCACGCCGTGTCCTACTACCGTGTCATCGAGCAGGCTGCACAGACGATGACCTGGCTGGAGATGGAGCCCTATACCGGCCGCACCCACCAGCTTCGTGTCCATGCCGCGCATATCGGCTGCCCGATCATCGGTGACCCCAAATATTTCGAGGCCGACACCAATTGGGATTTTCCCGGCGGCATGCAGAACCGCCTGCACCTGCACGCCCGCCGCATCGTCATCCCACATCCCGATAAGGGGTTTGTCGACGTCACCGCGCCGATGCCGCCGCACATGCGCCAGAGCTGGAACCTGATCGGCTTCGACGACGCAAGCGCGGAGGATTAAATGAGCGAGGGCGTAAACCATGGATGAAGCGTCGCTCGTTCGTCAGTTGGTGAACTGGTTGCCATTCATCCTGATTCTCGTCGTCTGGTTCGCTTATATACGCCGCGTTGCAACCCGGCAGGGGTCGATGGCCGAAATCGGCCGTGAGAACACCGAAGCGGTAAGGCAGAATACCGAAGTGCTGAAGGCGCTGCTCGCGAAGCTGGAAAGCCAGTCCAAGCAATGACCGCAGCAACCGCAATGGACCGCCGCAGTTCCGTTGACGCTGCCGCCGCCGCCATCATGGTTGGGCTGACTTTTTCCTGGGGGCTGAACTACGTCGCCGCCAAGATCTCCTATGCCGGCTACGATCCCGTTTTCCTGTCGATCGCCCGCTCGGTGATCGGCGGCCTGTGTGTTTTCGGCTGGTGCCGCTGGCGCGGCATCGCGCTGTTCACGCCCGACAAGACCCTCGTCGCCGGCATTCTGGCAGGCGCGCTTTTCGGTCTCGAGTTCCTGTTTCTGTATGTCGGGCTCGAACACACCACCGTCGTGCGCAACACCTTGCTGGTCAACACCATGCCGTTCTGGATGCTGGTCGGCGGCCATTTCCTGCTGGGTGAAAGCATCACGGCACGCAAGCTCGTTGGTCTTCTGCTCGCTTTCGCCGGACTGGTCGCGGTGTTTTCCGACAAACTGAGCGCCCATGGCGGCGCAACATTGAGCGGCGATTTGCTCAGTCTCGGCGCCGGCATTCTGTGGGCCGTGACCAATATCGTCATCAAGCGGTCGAAGCTGGTCACGGCCAGCGCCGAAAAGCTGCTGCTCTATCAACTGGCCGGGGCCGCCGTCGTCGGGATTTTGGTGATGCCTTTTGCCGGCCCGCCAGTCCGCAGCTTTGCCGTTCTGCCGACCTTGGCTCTGTTGTTCCAGGCCGTCTACGTCGTCGCGTTCACCTATGTTCTGTGGTTCTGGCTGCTCCGGCGCTACCCTGCATCTGGACTGTCGAGCTTCACCTTCCTGTCGCCGGTGTTCGGTGTGCTCTGCGGCGCCGTCTTCTTGAACGAGCCGTTGACAGTTCGTATCTTCCTGGCACTCGGCCTCATCGCCGCCGGTCTTATCATCGTCAACCGGCCGGCCCGAAAACAAGCCCCCGGATGAGCATGCGCGACATATTGAACGACCTCGAAGCTGGAAAGCAGCTCTCCGATCCGGACCCGGTGCGTCGCGCCCAGATCCAGATGAAGACGCAACTGCCGAAGCGCTTCTACAAGTCTGTCGCGGTAGCACCGGTCGAAGACGGTTTTGCCGTCCATCTCGATGGCAAGCCCGTCCGCACGCCGGCCAAGGCGCTGCTGGCGCTGCCAACCGAAACGGCGGCTGCTCTCGTCGCCGAGGAATTCGCCGCACAGGAGGAGACCATCGACCCGGTGACGATGCCGGTGATGCGTCTGGTCAATACGGCAATCGATGGCGTCGCCAGTGATCCCCAGGCGGTGCTGGAGGACATACTGCGCTTCGCCTCATCCGATCTGCTCTGCTACCGCGCCGATGCGCCCCAAGGACTAGTCGACCGGCAGAACGAGCATTGGGACCCGGTCATCGACTGGGTGCGCAGCGCACTCGGCGCCCGGTTCCATCTCGCCGAAGGCGTGATCCATGTCGAACAGCCGCGCGAGAGTATCGCGCTGCTCGGCCAGCATCTTGCCCAACGTGCCGATCCGCTGCGCCTTGCCGCCATCCACGTCATGACCTCGCTGACCGGATCGGCGCTGCTGGCGCTCGCCGTCGACTTCGGCGAGCTCGACGGCGAGGCGGCCTGGGCTGCCGGTCATGTCGACGAGGACTGGCAGGCCGAGCAATGGGGCCATGACGCAGAGGCGCTCGCGCGCCGTGCTGCCCGCAAGCGCGACATGATGGCCGCAGTCAAGCTGCTCGAAGCTCTCAAAGGCTGACGGCACCGCCCGCTATTTCGCACTGCACATTAGACCAAAGTCATAATCCCAAAGGCGGTCTGCCTCTGGGCACTGCTTTCTGTCATTTTTTGCACCGGTGGCTGCACTGAGTCTGCGTTGCGAGGAAACGCGGACGATGACGCGCAGCATCGAGGGCTGACGGAATCACACGGGAGGATACGCTCATGGCAATGGCATCGACCGCCGGCAAAACAAGCCGCGGCATGACACGCGAGGAGAAGAAGGTCATCTTCGCTTCTTCGCTCGGCACCGTTTTCGAATGGTACGATTTTTATCTCTACGGCTCGCTGGCCGCCTTCATCGGCGCCACCTTCTTCTCGTCGGCGCCGGAAGCGACACGCAACATCTTCGCCCTGCTCGCCTTCGCGGCCGGTTTCCTGGTGCGCCCGTTTGGCGCCCTGCTGTTCGGCCGCATCGGTGATCTCGTCGGCCGTAAATATACCTTCCTCGTCACCATGACGATCATGGGCCTGTCGACCTTCCTGGTCGGCCTTCTGCCCGGATATGCGAGCTGGGGCATCGCCGCGCCGGTGATCCTGATCATCCTGCGCATGCTGCAGGGCCTGGCGCTCGGTGGCGAATATGGCGGCGCCGCGACCTATGTCGCCGAACATGCGCCCGACGACCGCCGCGGCTACTACACGTCATGGATCCAGACGACGGCGACGCTCGGTCTGTTCCTGTCGCTGATCGTCATCCTGATCGTGCAGGCGTCGATGAGCAAGGAAACTTATGCCGCCTGGGGTTGGCGCGTTCCTTTCCTGGTCTCCTTCCTGCTGCTCGGCATCTCGCTCTGGATCCGGCTGTCGCTCTCCGAATCGCCGACCTTCCAGCGCATGAAGGACGAAGGCAAAGGCTCCAAGGCACCATTGACGGAAGCCTTCGGCCAGTGGAAGAACGCAAAAATCGCGCTGCTGGCGCTACTCGGCCTTACCGCCGGTCAGGCCGTAGTCTGGTACAATGGCCAGTTCTACGCGCTGTTCTTCCTAACCAACGTGCTCAAGGTCGACGCGCAGTCGGTCAACATCATGATCGCAATCGCGCTAGCGGTCGGCTCCATCTTTTTCGTCGTGTTCGGCTGGCTCTCCGACAAGATCGGCCGCAAGCCGATCATCATGGCCGGCCTTGCGCTGGCGATCGTCTGCACCTTCCCGTTGTTCAAGGCGCTGACCTGGGCAGCCAATCCGGCGCTCGCCACCGCGCAGCAGAACACACGCGCGACGGTGACCGCGGCACCGGGAGACTGCAAGTTCCAGTTCAACCCGGTGGGCACTGCAAAGTTCACGACCTCATGCGATATCGCCACCTCGTTCCTGACCAAGAACTCGGTGCCGTACGACGTGGTATCGACTGCGGCGCCCGGTACAGCCGCGTCGGTCAAAATCGGCAACGAGACGGTTGAGTCTTATGACGCCACGGCCGCCGGCGATCAGGCCAAGGCCAAGGATGCCGCTTTCGCCAAGGCGGTCTACACGGCACTTCGGGATGGCGGCTACCCGCTGACGCGGGCAGCCGCCAAGGTGCCGGACCAGAAGCTCGAGGCCTTTATTGCGGCCAATCCTGAGCTGAAGCTCGATGCCGCGGCAATCCGCGCCGGCGACAAGGCAACCGTTCCGACTGACCAGGCGATCAAGGACAAGCTGCTGACTGCCGACGAGGCTGCGGGAGCCCCGGAGGTTACCGTCTATACCGTACCCGGCGGCGGTCCCTTCGCCATGTTTGCCGACCCTGCAGCGGTCAACTGGCCGATGACGATCGCCATCCTGTTCATCCTCGTGGTCTTCGTCACGATGGTCTACGGGCCGATCGCCGCGATCCTGGTCGAGATGTTCCCGACCCGCATCCGTTACACCGGCATGTCGCTGCCCTATCACATCGGCAATGGCTGGTTCGGCGGGCTGCTGCCGGCGACGGTGTTCGCGCTCAGCGCCTACAAGGGCGATATCTATTACGGTCTCTGGTATCCCGTGGTGATCGCGGCGATGTCGCTGATCATCGGCATGATCTTCATCAGGGACACGCTCGGAACGGACCTGCACACCAAGCAGTAGCCTGTACCGGTCCATAGCAAAGCCCGGCGCGAGCGATCGCGCCGGGCTTTTTCAATTTATCGAGTGCAGGGCTTAGCTCTTCCGATCCTGTTTCGCTTCCTCGATCGCTGCCTCATGATACCAGGCACTTCCGAAATCCGTTCGGTTGCGCAAAGAAGCAAGTTCTGCCGCGAACTTAGCCTTTCCGCTTAAATTTGAGGCAGAGGCGCGCGCTGCCACCGGGAACATCAGGATTTTGGCCGACTGACGAGTGGAAGTGATTTCCATTGTCGGTTTCCTTTCTTCGACAGAACCTTGCCGATTCAACCTTTGCCCAACATAGGTTCAGCAATCGAATTAGGCAACATGATTACGAAAAGATCAGTACTTGCATATTATTTGTGCAAAATGTGCTTGTGGATGATCCGAGCGCAGCATGACGGCGGACCAGCGATTTTGGGTGGATACAACCCCACTTTTGCCGCATCCGTCGCCGGCGAGAATGGCACACGAATTGCATTTTACTAGTCCGGCAGGTCGGCTGCTGGATAGGCCGGCTCGCCCCGGCGCCATCCAGGGTTCGGTGATCAAGCAACGAGAGGCTAGAATGACGAAATACAAGCTCGAGTACATTTGGCTCGATGGATACACCCCGGTTCCCAACCTCCGCGGAAAAACGCAGGTCAAGGACTACGCCGAGTTTCCGACGCTCGACCAGCTTCCGCTGTGGGGCTTCGACGGTTCTTCGACCATGCAGGCCGAGGGCCACAGCTCCGACTGCGTTTTGAAGCCGGTCGCCATTTATCCGGATCCCGCCCGCACCAACGGCGCGCTCGTCATGTGCGAAGTCATGATGCCGGACGGCGTAACGCCGCACGCGTCCAACAAACGCGCCACCATTCTCGACGACGAGGGCGCCTGGTTCGGCTTCGAGCAGGAATATTTCTTCTATAAGGACGGCCGTCCGCTCGGCTTCCCCGAGAGTGGCTATCCGGCGCCGCAAGGCCCGTACTACACTGGCGTCGGCTACAGCAATGTCGGCTCCGTCGCCAGGCAGATCGTCGAGGAGCATCTCGACCTTTGCCTTGCCGCCGGCATCAATCATGAAGGCATCAACGCCGAGGTGGCCAAAGGCCAGTGGGAATTCCAGATCTTTGGCAAGGGCTCCAAGAAGGCCGCCGACCAGATGTGGATGGCGCGCTATTTGTTGCAGCGCCTGACCGAGAAGTACGGCATCGACATCGAATACCACTGCAAGCCGCTCGGCGACACCGATTGGAACGGCTCCGGCATGCATGCCAACTTCTCGACCGCCTATATGCGCGAAGTCGGCGGCAAGGGCTATTTCGAGGCGCTGATGGCAGCCTTCGACAAAAACCTGATGGACCACATCGCCGTCTATGGGCCGGACAACGACAAGCGTTTGACCGGCAAGCACGAGACCGCGCCCTGGAACAGGTTCAGCTACGGCATCGCCGACCGCGGCGCTTCGATCCGCGTGCCGCATTCCTTTATCAACAACGGCTACAAGGGCTATCTCGAGGATCGCCGTCCGAACTCGCAGGGCGACCCCTACCAGATCGCTTCGCAGATATTGAAGACGATCGCCTCCGTCCCGACCAGCGCCGAGGTTTCGGCGGCGGCTTGAGAATGCGTTCACGGCGCGGACCTCGGGTGTCTGCGCCGTGACTTTCTTTCCCATCCCATTGCATCAAAAAACCCCGGCGTGTCTCCGCCGGGGTTTTTCTACGTGACTATGAGGTTCGGGGTCACACCGAATAATACATATCGTATTCGACCGGATGCGGCGTCATTTCGAAGCGCATCACCTCGGCCATCTTGAGCTCGATATAACTGTCGATCTGGTCGTCGTCGAAGACGCCGCCGGCCTTCAGGAAGCCGCGGTCCTTGTCGAGGCTCTGCAGGGCTTCGCGCAGCGACCCGCAGACGGTCGGGATCTTCTTCAATTCCTTCGGCGGCAGGTCGTAGAGATCCTTGTCCATCGGCTGTCCCGGGTGGATCTTGTTCTTGATGCCGTCGAGGCCGGCCATCAGCATGGCGGCAAACGCGAGATAGGGGTTGGCACCAGGATCGGGGAAGCGGACCTCGACGCGCTTGGATTTCGGCGACGAGCCGAACGGAATGCGGCACGAGGCCGAGCGGTTGCGTGCCGAATAGGCGAGCAGCACCGGCGCTTCATAGCCCGGCACCAGGCGCTTGTAGGAATTGGTCAGCGGGTTGGTGAAGGCGTTGATCGCCTTCGCATGCTTGATGATGCCACCGATGTAGAACAGGCAGCTCTCGGACAGGCCGGCATATTCGTTGCCGGCGAAAGTCGGCTTGCCTTCCTTCCAGATTGACTGGTGGACATGCATGCCCGAGCCATTGTCGCCGAACACCGGCTTCGGCATGAAAGTGGCCGTCTTCCCATAGGCGTTGGCGACCTGGTGCACGACATATTTGTAGATCAGCATCTTGTCGGCGTTGCGGACCAGCGTGTCGAACTTGATGCCGAGCTCGTGCTGCGCGGCGGCCACTTCGTGATGGTGCTTTTCAACGCGCACGCCCATTTCGGCGAGCACGGTGAGCATTTCCGAGCGCATGTCCTGTGCCGAATCGATCGGCGGCACCGGGAAATAGCCGCCCTTGATGCGCGGCCGGTGACCGAGGTTGCCGGTCTCATAGTCGGTGTCGTCATTGGACGGCAGTTCGGTGGAATCCAGCCTGAAGCCGGTGTTGTAAGGATCGGCCTTGTACTTGACGTCGTCGAACACGAAGAACTCGGCTTCAGGACCGACGAAGATCTGGTCGCCGATGCCCTCGGCCATCATGTAGGCCTCGGCCTTCTTGGCGGTGCCGCGGGGGTCGCGGTTGTAGGATTCTCCCGAGATCGGATCGAGAATGTCGCACAGGATGACCATGGTCGACTGGGCGAAGAACGGGTCCATATGCACCGTATCCGCATCGGGCATCAGCACCATGTCGGACTCGTTGATCGCCTTCCAGCCGGCGATCGAGGAACCGTCGAACATGACGCCATCGGCAAACATGTCTTCCTCGACCTCGACGACATCCATCGTTACGTGCTGCAGTTTGCCCTTCGGATCGGTGAAGCGCAGATCAACGAACTTCACGTCGTTGTCTTTGATCTGCTTCATGATGTCTTTGGCTGTCGTCATGTCCCTGCTTCCCTATGTGATGACGTTTGAACGTGGCCTTTTAACGGGAAAATTCAGACGGCGTCCATGCCGGTTTCGCCGGTGCGGATGCGCACCACTTCCTCGATGTTCGAGACGAAGATCTTGCCGTCGCCGATACGGCCGGTCTGGGCCGCCTTGCGGATAGCTTCGATCGCGGCTTCGACCGCATCGTCGCCGAGCACGACCTCGATTTTCACCTTTGGCAGGAAGTCGACGACATATTCGGCGCCGCGATAAAGCTCGGTGTGGCCCTTCTGGCGGCCAAAGCCCTTGGCTTCGGTCACGGTGATGCCTTGCAGCCCGGCCTCCTGAAGCGCTTCCTTCACTTCGTCTAGCTTGAACGGCTTGATGATCGCTTCGATCTTTTTCATGTAAAAAGTGGCCTCCACTGCCAAAAAAGACGGGTTGTGAGCCCCGCTTGCGCCTCAATCAAGCACGAACTGTGCCAATTGATGGGGCGCCGAGCAGCCTCACATGATTTGGATACCATGCCGCGCAGGAATGTACATTCGCATCATTCGCTGCGTCGGATGTGCCATGAACGCCGCGAGCGTACACACCGCCGGTCCTGCCGTCCGCACAAAAATTGGGCAGATCGGATATTTCATGAGCAGCTGCGCGCCGTCGTCCCGAACGAGGTGCGCCGCCAAATTTGCTTGGGGACCTTCGTTGTTTGCGTCGGATCAAAAACTGGACAATGCTTGGGGAAATGATGTGCATGTCGCCTGATATTCCATGAGCAACGAACTTTTGTCTCCCTCCGAAATGGCCGAGGCCGACCGGCTGGCGATTGCCGCCGGTCCATTCGACGGTATTGGCCTGATGCGCAATGCCGGCGCCGCGGTTGCCGCCGTAGTGCTCAAGCGCTACCCGGCGGCGACACGCGTCCACGTGCTTTGCGGCCCCGGTAACAATGGCGGCGACGGCTATGTCGTGGCCCGCATCCTTCGGGAGAGCGCCGTCGATGTCTCTGTGTGGGCGTCCGGATCGCCCAAAGGCGGCCGTGATGCGGCACTCGCTGCCTCGGAATGCCCGGTTGAAGCTCGGCCGCTGTCGGATTTCGTTGCCGAGGTGGGCTCCGTCGTGGTTGACGCGCTCTATGGGGCGGGGCTGTCCAAGCCGCTGTCCGGCGACGCCGCCAAGGTGATCGACATTGCGGCCGAATTGAACTTGCCGGTTGTGGCGGTCGACCTGCCGTCGGGCGTTTCAGGCGAGAGCGGCAATGTGTTAGGAAAGGCCTTCCGGGCCCGGACCACGGTGACCTTCGCGCGAAAGAAGCCAGGCCATCTGCTGTTGCCGGGGCGCGAGCTGTGCGGCGACATCGAGCTCGCCGATATCGGCATAGACAACAGCATCGTTGCGCAGCTTCAACCGCGAACATTCGAGAACATTCGGGCGCTCTGGCTTGACCGCTTTCCGGTTCCGGCCGTCGACGCCCATAAGTACAAGCGCGGCCATGTTGGCGTCTTTTCCGGCGGACCGTCGGCGACGGGTGCTGCGCGGCTGTCGGCGCTTGCCGCGGCCCGGAGCGGGGCAGGGGCCGTCACCTTGCTGTCGCCGGCGAACGCCATGCAGGTGAACGCGGCGCATCTGACCTCGGTCATGCTGCACAAGATAGACACTATCGCGGATGTGGACGAATTCGTCGGCAGCCGCCGCCCATCGGCCTTCGTGCTTGGCCCGGGATTTGGCATCGGGGAGAAAACGCGCGATTTTGCCCTGGTCGTACTTGGCAACGCCCATGGGCAGGGCAGCGGGATCGACGGGCTGGTGCTCGACGCCGACGGCATCACCTCGTTTCGCGACACGCCGGATGCCCTGTTCGAAGCCGCCCGTCGACCGAAAACGCCGGCTCTGGTGATGACGCCGCATGAGGGCGAGTTCGCCAAGCTTTTTCCCGATGTCGCCGGGCACCACGATTTGTCCAAGCTCGCCAAAGCCCGCGCCGCCGCTAAGCGTGCCAGTGCTATCCTCGTTTACAAGGGCGCCGACACAGTGATCGCGGCCCCCAATGGCCGGGCAGCGATCAACAGCAATGGTGCCTCATGGCTGGCTACCGCCGGTTCGGGCGATGTGCTGTCGGGCATCATCGCCGGGTTGCTGGCTCAGGGCATGCCAGCCTTCGAAGCGGCCTGTGCGGCAGTCTGGATCCATGCCGAGACCGGCACCCGTTTCGGACCGGGGCTGATCGCCGAGGACCTGCCGCTGGCGCTGGTGGCGGTGCTGCGCGAGCTCGTTGAAAGCCGCGGGATGGCTGCCGAATGAACCGCCTGATTGCGCTGCTCCTTGCGATCATTAGTGCCATGTCCATGGTACAGGCCGCGAACGCCGAAACTCCGCTAACCATCGTCGACGACCCGGCTGTTCTCGCCGAGCTTGACAGCAAGGGCTATGGTTTCGCTGGCATTTTCGGCGTCGATGGCAAGGGCGATTTGAAGACTCTCTACGACAAGGCGCCGGCCTATCATGCGATCGTCGAAACGATTGCAAGCGACGTCGCAGCATTGCGGGCCGAGATGAAGGCCGGCGGCCGGCCGCTTTACGAGGTGACCGACGGCAATGTCGGCCGTGTCATGGACATGCGCTGGCTGAGGACCGATGCCGCGCGCTTCCGTCTCGTCGGCATAGTCAACCGGCTCGATCGGCGCGACTTCGCCGCGCTGCAAGGCGACACGAGTTGCGGCGAAGTGCGCTTTATCTATCGCCTCGCCTACAGCTTCAAGAAGAACGGCAAGGTTTTGGCCTCGCGCCTGCCGTTCAATTTCAGTGCCATCTACAATGTCGCGCCGGATGCCGATGGCGGTTGTGTCGGCGTCGCCGGACGCTGGGCACCACAACTCGACGAGAGCGTCGATGCCGGCTGGCTGCTCGGCGGGCCGCTGGAAAGAGCGGCGCTCACCTTCAAGCAGCTCGAGCTCAATGCGCAAGTGGTCCGCTTCCCCTCCGGCCAGGAGACCGAATTCGGCGGACAGGCCGCCTATCTCATGCGCATTTTCGGCATCGACAGCGGGGCTGTCAGTGAAAAGCCGCTGGAAAACACGCCCGACACGGCACGTCTCGCCGACGATGCTGCGCTGAAAGCAAGACTTGCCGACTATGTCCGCACCAATGTCGCGGCAATCGACTCCGGCGTCTACCAAATCCCCGATAAATTCTTGGCAAAGAAGGTAGTCTCATGGTCGACTTTCGGCAGCGCAAGGCAGGCCAACCACCCGTTCACGCCACTGTTCCAGCCCGCGGATTTAGCCGGGCTTGATTATTCCAAGCGGAAGCTGGTGCGCACGCCAGAGGCATTGGTCGAGCGGCTCGACAATGGCGCCTGCCAAGGCTGCCATCAGGCGGGTTCGACCGCCGGGTTCCACTTTATCGGCCTGGATGACAAGACGACCTCGCCGCTCAACCGCATCGAGGTCGGTATCTCACCGCATCTTCACGCCGATGTCCCGCGCCGCGTCGCCTGGCTGCGCGCGACTGCCGGGGGCAAGGAACCGAACCGCTTCCGCCCGCTGTCCTTCGCGCCGCCGGCGACATGGAACGATGCCGGCGAAATTGCCTATTCGCCGGCCGAAATGGCGATGCCGTGCTTCATGCCGGAAGATGCAGCCCGCTTCGGCGCGACTTGGCAATGCGGCGGCGGCACCGTCTGCACGCCGCTAGCGACCGCGTCCGGCGTGCGCACCAAGCTGGCGCAATGTCTGTTGCCCAAGGACAGCGAAAACATATTCTCCGGCCATCCGTGCCTGACCGGCTCGATCACCAGCAACCCGGCGCAACCTTTCAATGACCGCTATATCATCACCGGCCAGTTCGCGGCGTTCGCGCCAGGCATTTCGCGTACCGGCTACACCTGCCGACCGCCGAAGATCGGCGTGCCGGCGGGTATCGCCTATCGCGGCTGCGACGATCGGGATCGCAGCTTTGCCGCCTTCAAACCGGGCAAGCCGATGCCGAACGAGATTTGCGGATTGGTCGGCGGCAAAAAATTCGACACCTGCGTGGCGACCAATAATTTCGACCAGTGCCTGGGCGGCGCTGTCAATCGCGGTAATCGTCCCGCTTGCTCGGCCGACCATTTCTGTCGCGAGGATTACATGTGCCAGTCGCTGCCGCCCGATACGCCGGGCATCGGCAAGGTGAAAGGCATCGGCTTCTGCTCGCCGACCTATTTCATCTTCCAGATGCGCATCGACAATCACGCCACGCCGTGGTCGGGCGCTGTCAGCGCGACGATGGGAGCCGGGTTCGGAGCGGCGGAAGCGGAATAGGCCGACGACTCTGACATTGGCCGCCGTAGCTCCAGGCGGACAGCTATCGATCGAGGTCGTCGGCGATGTTCGATGTCCATTCACCGTCGAAATGCCGGACGCGTTCGGCGACGATCGTATCGCTCAGCAGGCTCGACAAGGCGGAAACCAGAATTGGTTCTATCTTTGGAACCGAGCTAAATCAAAGAGCAATCAGACGGTCGGACCAGGGCGGATGGTCCGCGCTTTCGTTATCGGGCGTGTCCCACGCTTTTTGCGCATACTCCTGCAGGATGGGAAGTCTCGACAAGTGAACTGCCGCCGCGAGGATCCTTTCGAGTGGTGGACGAGGCGGCGTCATGGCGCCAAGGAGTTCACGCCGGATCGGACTGTAGACCTGATCATCGAAAAACGCACTGGCAGCACCGATCAGTAGCAGGGCGCGGGCCGCTTCATATGCGTCGCCGGACATCGCTGCATGGCGATCCGCGTCAATTTCCGCCCGCCGCGACAACCGTATTTCTTCGCGCTCCAGCGTGCGCGACAGCGGACCAAGCATCCAGTAGAACAGGCTGCCCGAAACGGTTTTTCCCGGAGGAGCGAAGTCGAAGATTAGATCGAAGCTTTTTTCGAGTTCGGCCAGGTTGAGGCCGCCGTTTGTGTCCTTGTTTCTCAGATGTGCGTTCTCATGGACCAAGATCGCGGCAAAAGCCTTTTGGTCGGTCACTCCGAGCAGAGGAAGGCCGATGGTGAGAATCGCCCCACGGCCAAGCAGCCCCAGAAACGGCCGCTCTTCACCGATACTGGCGTTGAGATCGGGGCTCAGCACGATGGTAGTCCGGCTGGCGCGGTGTTTTCCGGCAATACTCTCCCAGATGGCCCATAATTTCGGGGCTGATTCCCGAGCGATCCCCTCCGCCTTGCTGGGTCGAGAACCGGCGAACAATGTCCCGATCAACAGAACCATGCCCAGCATCGCAGCTGGGATCGCAACAACGCCAGCCGCGATGACGGCGAGCGGATGCCGGTCGAGAAACCAGAACCATAAGACTATTGGGCAGAACAGCGGCAGAGCGAAAAGCAGGACGGCAAACCTGCCGAAGCGCGTCCCCATGTAGAGGATCAGGCGCGACATCAGCGCCTCACAGCGGTATATTGTCGTGTTTCTTCCAGGGGTTCTGCATGTCCTTGTTGCGCAGCATCCTGAGTGCGCGGGCGATGCGCCGGCGGGTCGAATGCGGCATGATCACCTCGTCGACATAGCCGCGCTCGGCGGCAACGAAGGGCGAAAGGAAGCGATCCTCGTAAGCCTTTGTATGCGCAGCGATTTTCTCCGCATCGCCGATGTCCTTGCGGTAGATGATCTCGACCGCGCCCCTGGCGCCCATGACGGCAATCTGCGCCGTTGGCCAAGCATAGTTCATGTCGCCGCGCAAATGCTTTGACGCCATAACGTCATAGGCGCCGCCATAGGCCTTTCTGGTGATGACGGTGATCTTTGGGACGGTCGCTTCGGCATAGGCGAACAGAAGCTTGGCCCCATGTTTGATCAGCCCGCCATACTCCTGCGCGGTGCCGGGCAGGAAGCCCGGAACGTCCACGAAGGTGACGATCGGGATCGAGAAGCAGTCGCAGAAGCGTACGAAGCGCGCCGCCTTGCGGCTGGCGTCGGCATCGAGCACGCCGGCCAGCACCATCGGCTGGTTGGCGACGAAGCCGACGGTGCGGCCCTCGACACGGCCGAAGCCGGTGACGATGTTTTTCGCAAAATTCTGCTGGATTTCGAAGAAGTCACCCTCGTCGGCAACTTTAAGGATCAACTCCTTGATGTCGTAGGGTTTGTTGGCATTGTCGGGGATCAGCCTGTCGAGCGACAGATCGTGATCGGTGACCGACTGGTGGCATTCGATCTCGGGAATTTCCGCCGTGTTGGAGGCGGGCAGCAGATCGACCAGCCGGCGCATCTGCAACAGCGCCTCGACGTCATTGTCGTAGGCTCCGTCGGCGATCGAGGACTTCGTCGTGTGGACGGAAGCGCCGCCGAGGCTTTCGGCGGTGACTGTCTCGTTGGTGACGGTCTTCACCACATCCGGCCCGGTGACGAACATGTAGGAGGTGCCGCGGACCATGAAGATGAAGTCGGTCATCGCCGGCGAATAGACGTCGCCGCCTGCGCAAGGGCCCATGATCAGCGAAATCTGTGGGATGACCCCGGAGGCCAAAACATTGCGCTGGAAGATCTCGGCGTAGCCGCCGAGCGCCGCCACGCCTTCCTGGATGCGGGCGCCGCCGGCGTCGTAGATGCCGATGATCGGCGCGCGGTTGCGCAATGCCATCTCCTGCACCTTGACCACCTTTTCGGCATGCGCCTCGGACAGCGACCCGCCGAACACGGTGAAATCCTTGGCGAAAAGATAGACCGGGCGACCATTGATGGTGCCCCAGCCGGTAACGACGCCATCACCGGCGATCTTGGTTTTCTCCATGCCGAAATCGGTCGAGCGGTGCTCGACGAACATGTCGAATTCCTCGAACGAGCCTTCGTCGAGGAAGACGTCGATGCGCTCACGGGCGGTGAGCTTGCCCTTCTTGTGCTGGGCCTCGATGCGGGCTCGGCCGCCGCCCATGCGGGCGATCTCGCGGCGCCGCTCGAGTTCCTTCAGCACGTCCTTCATGACCGGTCCCCAAAACGGAAAGCTGGATTGTGGTAATCGTGGCAGCAAGTGAGCGCAAGCGCCGCTTCGCCATGGCTTTTGCTGCGCTGCAGCATCCGACCCCTTGCATTCCGAAGCGAAGTGGGCCATATGCGGCGGCATAGGCGCTTGGGCCGGGACACTCCGGCCTTCTCGACGAATGAGACTGGTTGCGTCTGTTTTCCCTCTTCCCGACATATCGGCAAGGTGGCGAAAAAGCCCCGTGGCATGAAGCCTGCGGGCACGACAGCGCAGCCGTGTGGACGATGACGTCCGCCCGCCTTGTCGTTTCATGACAATTTTCGACGGCAGGTTGCGCCCTGCCGCCATCGATGTTTGCGGCCAGAAGCCGCATGAAAGAAGAATATTTTGACCAATGAAAACACTTTGACCGGTGAGAACACTTGGGAACTGACCGGTTTCGCCGCACTTGGAATTAGCGGTGCACTGCTCAAGGCCACCCATGGCGCCGGCTTTACCGATCCCAAGCCGATTCAGGCGCAGGCTATCCCGCCGCAGCTCGAAGGCCGCGACATTTTCGGCATCGCCCAGACCGGCTCGGGCAAGACCGCGGCGTTCGCGCTGCCGATCCTGTCGAAGATCATCGCGCTTGGCACCAAGCGCCGGCCGAAGACGGCTCGTGCGCTGATCCTGGCGCCGACGCGCGAGCTCGCCGTACAGATCGAGGACACCATCAAGATTCTCGCCAAGGGCGCGCATGTCTCGACCGCGCTGGTGCTTGGCGGCGTCTCGCGCTTCAGCCAGGTCAAGAAGGTTGCACCCGGCGTCGACATCCTGATCGCCACGCCTGGCCGGCTGACCGATCTGGTGCGTGAGGGCGATCTCGTACTTGCCGACACCAAATGGCTGGTGCTCGACGAAGGCGACCGCATGCTCGACATGGGCTTCATCAACGACGTCAAGCGCATCGCCAGGGCGACGGCGCCGGACCGTCAGACGGTGCTGTTCTCGGCGACCATGCCGGCCGAAATCGCCGAGCTGGCGAAAGGCTTGCTGAAGAACCCGATCCGCGTCGAAGTCGCCCCCCACAGCACTGCGGCCGCGGAGATCGTGCAGGGCGTCGTCTTTGCCCGCACCAAGCAGAAGCGCCAGGTGCTGTCGACGATGCTCGCCGATGACGCGATGAAGTCCGTTATCATCTTTTCGCGCACCAAGCATGGCGCCGACAGGGTGACCAAGGACCTCGAGCGCGACGGCTTCAAGGCCGCCGTTATCCACGGCAACAAGTCGCAGAATGCCCGCCAGAAGGCGCTCAACGATTTCCGCGAAGGCTCGGTGCGAATTCTCGTGGCGACCGACATTGCAGCACGCGGCATCGATGTGCCCGGCATTAGCCATGTGGTGAATTTCGACCTGCCGGACGAGGCGGAGAGCTATGTCCACCGCATCGGCCGCACCGGCCGTAACGGCATGGATGGCATCGCCATCACGCTTTGCGACCCTTCGGAAAACGCCAAGCTGCGCCAGGTCGAGCATATCATCCGCACCAAGCTGCCGATCGTTGCCGATCATCTCGGCAGCCCCGATCCGCAGCGCAATCCGGCCGAGAAGAACGAGCGCAGCTTCGAGCCGGCCAACGATCGCAACGACCACAACGGCCGTCGCGACGGCAGGCGTCCCGGCGGCGCCAACAACGGCTTCGCCAAGAAGCGTTTCGGCGGCGACAAGCCGGCCTTTGCGGGCGACCGCAAGCCGGAAGGCGCCAAGCCCTTCAAGGGCAACAACAAGCGCCGCTTCGGCGCCAAGCGGCCGGCTGCGCGGGCGGCATAACCTGACCGTTTTGCGTCCGGCCAAGCCTGGCTTGGTTACTCACGATTGAAAAGGGCGACCGGAGTGATGCTTCGGTCGCCCTTTGCTTGAGGCCTCTGGTTTACTTCACCACCGCCTCGACCCACACGACAGTCCGCTGCGCGAGGGAAGGCGTGGTCAATGGCGCGAGCGCGTCGCCGGCAATGACGTGGCGCCCCAGCGACCCGCAAACACGATCCGTCGCCGCGTCACCGATCCTATTCGACCGGTGGCTTGCGGTCGAAATTCAGCGGCCGCGCATCCCAGCGGGTGACCGTGCTGATCACCCATCGGCAGAACGGCCTCGGCAGCATCCTGAGCAGCTTCAGCGTCCAGCTCAGGCGGCGTGGGAAAGTGACTTCGAAGCCGCCGCATTCGATGCCTTGCGCGATACGGCGCGAGGCCAGGTTGACCGGCATCAAGCCCGGCATCGGCAGGACGTTCTTCTCAGTCAGCCGCGTGTCGACAAAGCCCGGATTAATCACCTGGATGCGGACGTTCATCTTGTCGAAATCATATTTCAGCGACTCGGCCAGGATATTGACCGCCGCCTTGGTGCCGCCATAGGCGGCGGTAGTGGGCCAGCCGAAATAGGCGGTGACCGAACCGATCAGCACGACATGGCCGCGCGAGCGCACGCGCATGCGTTCGATGACCGGCACCAGGCCATTGATGATGCCGAAATAATTGACTTCGAAAGACCAACGGAAATTGCGCGCGACAAGATCCTCGCCGGGCGTTGCGATATAGCTTCCCGCGTTGAACACTGCCAACACGATCGGACCGAGATTTTTCTCGATCGCTGCAACCGTCTCTGCCATGCGTTTTTCGTCGGTCACGTCGCAAGGAAAGGCTGCGACACGCCCCGACATCTGCGCCGTTTCGACGATGAGCGTATCGATCGGCTGGTCATCGGGCGCAGTCACCGCGATGACATAGCCCTGAGCGGCAAGATCCTTGGCCAGCGAACGGCCGATACCGCTGCTGCCGCCCGTAATCCAGGCGACGCCATGCTTCGGATTGGCCCGATAGAGTGTCATGCTGCGCCCCGCCGGCCCTTCTTAACCTGTGCTCTACCGGTGAAGAAATCGAATGAAAAGAGTGCTTTTCGGTACATCGTTGAAATGAATACCGGCTGGGCGCCCCTGGGTGCAGGAATTGCAGTGTGCGAATGCGACTGGACCAGGCAAATTCTTGCCTTGAAACCGAAGCTTCGGGTTTCTAGGGTTTCGCCGCACCCACAAAGGAATCTCCATGCCCCGTTCTGTGATCGACGTGATCGGCAACACGCCCCTGATCCGCCTCAACAAGGCCTCGGAAGCAACCGGCTGCGAGATCCTGGGCAAGGCCGAATTCATGAATCCCGGGCAGTCGGTCAAGGACCGCGCCGGCCTGTTTATCATCCGCGATGCGGAGCAGCGCGGGTTGCTGCGGCCCGGCGGCGTCATCGTCGAGGGGACGGCCGGAAATACCGGCATCGGCTTGACACTGGTTGCCAAGGCGCTCGGCTACCGCACGGTGATCGTCATTCCCGACACCCAGAGCCAGGAGAAGAAGGATACAATCAAACTGCTCGGCGCCGAGCTGATCGAAGTGCCCGCCGTGCCTTACAAGAACCCGAACAACTACGTGAAGCTGTCGGGCCGGCTGGCCGAGCAGATGGCGAAGACCGAGCCGAACGGCGCGATCTGGGCCAACCAGTTCGACAATGTCGCCAACCGTGACGGCCATATCCGCACCACGGCCGAAGAAATCTGGAACCAGACCGACGGCAAGGTGGATGGTTTCGTGTCGGCGGTCGGTTCCGGCGGCACTCTGGCAGGCGTCGGTTTCGGGCTGAAGGCCAAAAACAACCAGGTCAAGATCGCGCTGGCCGATCCGCTGGGGGCAGCGCTCTATTCCTTCTACACCAGCGGCGAGCTGAAATCCGAGGGCAGTTCGATCACCGAAGGCATCGGGCAGGGGCGGATCACCGCCAACCTCCAAGGCTTTACACCCGATTTTGCCTTCCAGATCCCCGACGAGGACGCGCTGCCGATCATATTCGACCTGATCCAGGAGGAGGGGCTTTGCGTTGGCGGTTCGACCGGCATCAACATTGCCGGCGCCGTTCGCCTGGCGCGCGAGCTAGGCCCCGGCCACACCATCGTGACCATGCTTTGCGACTACGGCACGCGCTACCAGTCGAAGCTGTTCAATCCTGAATTCCTGCGCGAAAAGAAGCTGACGGTGCCGGGGTGGATGGAGCAACAGAGCACGATTTCGGTACCGTTCGAAAGGGTTGCGTGATGGCGCACAAGACCGAAGCGCTGTTTCGTGACGACGCCTATTTGGGGACGGCCGACGCCACCGTCGTCGCAGTCAACGATCGCGGCGGCATCATTCTGGACCGGACGGTGTTTTACGCCACATCGGGCGGACAGCCGGGCGACACCGGGAGCCTCGAACGTGCCGACGGCACCGGCATAGCGATTGCCGCTACGATCACCGGCGAAACCAAGGACGAGATCATCCATGTGCCGGCGCTGGAGCAGGCAGTTCCAAAGGTGGGCGAGCGCATGCGGCTCGCCATCGACTGGCCGCGGCGGCAGTTGCTGATGCGCATGCATTCTGCCTGCCACTTGCTTACCGTCGTCTGCCCGTTCCCGATCACCGGCGCCGCGGTTTCCGAGGACGACAGCCGTATCGATTTCGACATCCCGGACGCCGGCTTTACTAAGGAAGACGTGACGGCCAGACTGATGGAGCTGGTGCGGGCCGACCACCCGATCTTCACCCGGCTCATTTCCGACGAGGAACTGGCATCCAATCCGGGCCTGGTGAAATCCAAGAATGTGCGCCCTCCGGCTGGCACGGGAAAGATCCGATTGGTCTGCATCGGCGAGAACGCCTCGATCGACAGCCAGCCTTGCGGCGGCACCCATGTAAAGAGCACCGGCGAAATCGGCGAGATCCATATCGGCAAGATCGAGAAGAAGGGCCGCGAGAACCGGCGCTTCCGCATTCGCTTTGGTCCTATGCCGCCAGCCTGATATAGGACTGCGACAGGCGGGACAGGAGAGAAAAGATGGCCGACGACAGTCCTTTCACCATCGATGCCGATTGGTTGCAGAAGCGGCTCGGCAAGCCCGGCCTGACGATTGTCGACGCGTCCTGGTATCTGCCGGCACAAAAGCGCGACGCGCGCGCCGAGTATGGCGCAGCGCATATTCCAGGCGCCCGCTTCCTTGACCAGGATGCGGTTTCGGACCCCGACGCGGCTCTGCCGCACACGCTGCCGTCGCCGCAGCATTTCGCGCAATATGTCGGCGCGATGGGTATTTCGGCCGATGACACGATTGTTGTCTATGACGGGCCAGGGTTCTTTTCTGCACCGCGCGTCTGGTGGTTGTTTCGCGTCATGGGCGTATTCCAGGTCTATGTTCTCGACGGCGGCTTCGACCGTTGGAAAGCCGCCGGACGGCCGGTGACGGCGGAGCCGACGAAGATCGCCCCTTGCGTGTTTTATGCCAACTTTGATGCCGCCCGCGTCGCCAGCCTTGCCGACATGCGCCGGATCGTCGAGACGGGGGAGAGCCAGATCGCCGACGCGCGCTCGCCTGGCCGTTTTGCCGGCACCGAGCCGGAGCCGCGCCCCGGCATCCGCTCCGGTCATATGCCGGGCGCGCACAACGTGCCGTTTTCGGCGCTTTCGGAAAACGGCGAATTGTTGCCAAAGGACAGGCTACGCAACGTGATCGAAGGAGCGGGCATCGACCTGTCGAAGCCGGTCGTCACCTCCTGCGGCTCGGGCGTCACCGCGGCAGCCATCACGCTAGCTTTGGAGACGCTTGGCCATACCGACAACAGGCTTTATGACGGTTCGTGGACCGAATGGGGCGGGCTTTCCGACACGCCCGTCGTGACGGGCAAGGACTGACGGGAATGGAAGACGGATCGCTGGAAGACATCGACGTCACCGTGACGTTTCTCGAAATGCATGTGCCGCCTGCCTATTCGCCCCCTCTGCCGTACAACCGCCAGATCGCGCTGCTCAAGACCAAAGACATTCCGCTGCATTTCTACCGCTATTTGATGGATCGGGTCGGCCGCAAATGGCACTGGGTCAATGTGCTGAGGCTGAGCGACGAGGAGCTTGCGGCGGGCATTCACCGCGAGGACCGCGACATCAGGGTGCTTTATCTGGATGGTGCGCCGGCCGGCTTCTTCGACCTCAAACCGCATTTGCCGGAGGAAGTGGAACTCGCTTATTTCGGAATGATGGAGCACGCGACCGGGCAAGGCATCGGCCGCTGGTTCCTCGGTGCGGCAATCGCCGCGGCGTGGTCGCACGGGCCAAGGCGGGTAACCGTGCAAACCTGTACCCTCGATCACCCGGCAGCACTGCCGCTCTATCAAAAACTAGGCTTTACGCCAGTGGCGCAAAAAAAAGAGGTCGTACATCCGATGTCTTTCGCCGAGCGCGCGGCCAGCGTCATGCGGCCGTGATTTCAGGCCCGTTCATCCAGGCTTCAGCTTGTCGTTGCCACGCCCAGGGTCTGGATCAACACTCAAAGGTGTGTCCGACTTGTATGAGCCTGGCACTTTCCATATCGCTGTCGTCTAAAAACCGATGGTGATGGAGGATCGCACGATGACAATACGGGTGGTAATGGCCGGCGCGACGGGCTGGGTCGGCAAGGCGCTGGTTCCGGCGATCGGGGCGCAAGGCGACATGGCGCTGGCCGGGGCCGTGTCACGTAGCGGCGCTGGGCAGGATTCCGGTCTGCTGGTTGGCATGCCGGCTAATGGTATTGTCGTTTCGGCTTCGCTGGCCGAGGCGCTGGAGGCGCCGTCGGACGTACTGGTCGACTTCACCAAGCCGCATGTCGTGAAAGACCATGTGCTGCTCGCCATCGACAAGGGACGGCACGCTGTGATCGGCACATCGGGACTGGGTGCTGCCGACTATGCCGACATCGATGCCGCGGCGCGCGCCAACGGCGTCGGCGTCGTTGCCGCCGGCAACTTTTCCATCACCGCGACGCTGATGAAGCGGTTTGCACTTATGGCGGCAAAATACGTGCCGGATGTCGAGGTCATCGATTATGCCGGTGCAAAGAAACCCGACGCGCCCTCCGGTACAGCACGGGAGCTTGCTGAGGCGCTGGCCGACATCCGCAAGGCCTCAACGGCAAAGCCGGTCTCCGAGGTCTCTGGCGTGCCGGCTACACGCGGCGGTGCGGTCGGCGCAGGCGAGGGGGTGCAAGTGCACGCGCTTCGCCTGCCGTCCTACATCCTGTCCTGCGAGGCGCTGTTCGGCCTGCCAGACGAGCGGCTGACCATCCGCCATGACGCCGGCTCGTCCGCGGCGCCTTACGTGGCGGGCACCCTGCTCGCCATCAGGCGGGTACAGCAGATCAAGGGTCTGGTTCGCGGTCTCGACGCGCTGATGGACTGACCCATTTCGGCAGGAATCGGGTGGGAAGCTCTGTCTTGCGAGCATAATTTCCGCTCAACGACACCGGAGATTTTGCCATGACGATAAGATTCAAGGCCTTGCCAACCGACGCGGTCCGGGCACTTCAGCGCGGCGGGGCGGATGCTTATGGCCTGAAGCCAGAGCGGCAGATTTCGGACGGCGACGGCGTGCCTTGCCGTCATTGCTTGAAGAATGTTGCTGCGGGGGAAGCCTATCTTGTTCTGGCCTATCGGCCTTTTCCGGAGCTGCAGCCTTATGCCGAAACCGGGCCGATCTTTCTGCATGCGGAAGAATGCGAACGCGCTGCCGAGGTTGAGTTGCTTCCCGAAATGCTCGAAAGCAGCGATTACATCGTGCGCGGTTATGGCAAGGACGACCGTATTGTTTACGGTAGCGGCGGCGTCATTCCGACCGACGCCATTGCCGCACGGGCAGAGACGTTGTTCAGACGCGACGACATTGACTACGTCCACATCCGCTCGGCCCGCAACAATTGCTATCAGTGCCGGATCGACCGCGCGTAACCGAACAGGCTGCACCGGCTTGGGCCTGTCGCACTCCCGTCGCATACAAGCGGTAGAAAGAGACTGTCGATCGATTTGCCGACCGCGGATGAACCGGCGGAAATCTCGATAACCGAGGAAGCGGGGCTTTGGCTCCGCTTTTTTGTGCCTGCATTGTTCGCAAAACAAAAAACCCGCCGGGATTAGCCGGCGGGCTTGAACGATTTGCCTGGAGGGCCTTAGTTGAACTTATACTTCGCACCGATACGGACGGTGTGGAAAGAAGGAGTGGTGGTGAGGACATCGCTCGGCCCTCCAAACTCCTCCAGAATATCCTTCTCGGCAAACTGCGAATAACGATATTCGAGACCGACAGTTACGTTGTTGGTCACGGCCGCTTCCAAACCACCACCGACCGAGAAGCCGCTCGAGCCCCAATCGATGATGTCGCCGATGGGTGAAGATGCGTTCAGATCGAAATGTTGCCAGCTGTAACCGCCAAGCACATAGGCGAGGGTTGATTCGTTGACCTTCAAACCGACCCGGCCCAGCACATCGAAACCATAGTCGGTGTCCAGATTAATGGACCCGCCGGGCACTTCCAGCTCCGAGGTCATGCCGGAGTAGCGAGCATCAACCATAACGCCGGCAACCCAGCTGCCGAAGTCATGATCGTAGCCGGCGTTCAATTCGCCAAACACGCCTTCGCCGCCGATACCGTTGAACTCCAGGTCGCCAAGCGGCGGAACATTGATCTGATGCACCGACGCACCCGCGCCGCCCGCACCGCCGATATAGAAGCCGGTCCAGTTGTAGGTAGGTGCCTCAAAGGAAGAGACACCGCCATTCTGGGCGCCAAAACGATAATTGGCTGCTACCTGGAACGTGTGACGCGATGTATCGAGGTTGATTGCGCCATCCGGTACACCGAACTCGGAAAGGACATCATCGTTGGTGCTGAATTGCGTAAAACGATATTCGGTTTTGATGGTCCAGTTGCTGTTGATGGCCGTCTCGACGCCGGCTCCGACGAAGTAGCCGCTCTGGTCCCAGTCGAAGTCAAAACCTGCGCTCGTGTCAAATTTGTATTTCTGCCATGAATAGCCACCAAGGACATAGCCCAAAGTGTTTGGCGTGAAGAGGTAGCCTGCCCGCAAGCCAGCGTCGAAACCATAGGTCTCTTTGACCGATGCGTCGAATCCAGCAACGTCGAGGGAGGTTTCGATGTTGCCGGCATGAGCGTCCAGAAGTCCGCCGATCAGGAACCGCGGCGCCACCATATAGTCATACCCAACGGTGAGTTCACCGTACAGGCCTTCGCCACCAATACCGTTGAACGACACCCCAGGAATGAAGTCGCTGCTCAACTCGTGGACGTTCGCCCCGGCGCCAACGCCAAAGCCGACGTAGATGCCACTCCAGTTGAAGCCCGCCGTCTCTACGACCGGTTCGACAACGTCGGCGGCATGAGAGACCGACCCAAGCGCCAGAACAGAAACTGCGCCGAGAAGAAGAGATTTCGTGAATTTTCTGCTGATCATTACCCTGCCCCTGGTGAACCCGGCATCTACGTAGCATCGGCTCATTGTGGCGGCTGTAACAAAAAAGCCACAGAAAGAGCACATTGCATCAAACGGGCACCAGATGCGGGCAAGACCGGCTGTAGACCGAGAAAATTGCCTGTGAACAAGCAGCCGCCGACAGCATCGGCGACTCATCAGGAACAAACGGTTGGAAATCAGGCCGCGAGAACGGCCTTCGGCTCGACCAGTTCGTAACCGAGCGCTTCGGCCACCGCGCGATTCGTTATCTTGCCCTTGTGGACGTTCAGTCCGTTGCGCAGATGGTGGTCGTCTACCAGCGCCTTGAGGCCCTTGTCGGCGAGCTGCAGGCCATAGTGCAGCGTAGCATTGTTGAGCGCGTGGGCCGAGGTGACCGGCACCGCACCCGGCATGTTGGCGACGCAATAATGGATGATGCCGTCGACTTCATAGGTCGGCTCGGCATGGGTGGTGGCGTGCGAGGTCTCGAAACAGCCGCCCTGGTCGATGGCGACGTCGACCAGCACGGCACCTTTCTTCATGCCCGACAGCATTTCGCGCGTCACCAGCTTGGGCGCTGCTGCCCCCGGGATCAGCACGGCGCCGACGACTATGTCAGCCGAAAAACATTCTTCCTCCAGCGCCTCGACGGTCGAGTAGCGGGTGTGAACGCGGCCGCCAAAGATGTCGTCGAGCTGACGCAGGCGCGGGATCGAGCGGTCGATAATAGTGACGTCGGCGCCGAGGCCGGCCGCCATCCGTGCGGCATGCAGGCCGACAACGCCGCCGCCGAGCACGGTGACCTTGCCGGGGAGCACGCCGGGCACGCCGCCAAGTAGCACGCCGCGGCCGCCATTGGCCTTTTGCAGCGCCGTGGCGCCCGCCTGGATCGACAGGCGGCCGGCAACTTCCGACATCGGCGCCAAGAGCGGCAGGCCGCCGCGCTCGTCGGTGACCGTCTCGTAAGCTATCGCGGTCACGCCGGAGGCCAACAGGCCCTTGGTTTGCTCCGGATCCGGGGCAAGATGTAGATAGGTATAGAGGATCTGGCCGTCGCGGAGCTGAACCCATTCGTTGGGCTGCGGCTCCTTGACCTTCACGATCATGTCGGACTTGGCAAACACGTCGGCTGCCGTCTTGGCGATCGTGGCGCCGGCAGCGCGATACGCGTTGTCATCGGCGCCGATGCCTGCACCGGCGCCGGTCTCGACCAGCACTTCATGGCCATGCGCGACATATTCGCGGACCGAGCCCGGTGTCAGGCCGACGCGGTATTCGTGATTCTTGATTTCCCGGGGGCAACCGACGCGCATCTTTTTTCTCCTGATCCGGCCCTTTGGGGCTCGTTCCCTGTCTAGAAATAGTGAACCACGAATCGCTCGATAAGTGTTTGCGAATGCGCTTGCCTGAGAGGCGACTCTTCGATAATCGTTGCGCAAAACATTGCAATTGTCGCAGGAACTCGCAAAAATGCCGCTCGACAGGATTGATATTGCCATTCTTGAGACGTTGCAGAAGGATGGGCGGATACCCAATGCAGCGCTCGCCGAGAAGGTCGGCCTATCGCAGTCGGCCTGTTCGCGGCGGCTGGACAATCTGGAGAAATCCGGAACCATCCGCGGCTATCACGCCCGGCTGTCCAACGCTGCACTTGGGCACCAGATGACGGCGATCGTGCATATATCGCTGTCCGGGCAATTCGAGAAGACGTTGTCGGATTTCGAGGCGGCGATAAAGCGCTGCCCGAACGTCCTATCCTGCCATTTGATGTCGGGCGAATATGACTACATCCTGCGCATAGCGGCAAAGGATCTCGTCGACTACGAACGTATCCACAAGGAGTGGCTGTCGGCAATGCCGCATGTGACGAAGATCAATTCGTCTTTTGCCTTGCGCGAAATCGTCGATCGCACGGCGGTGGGAATGAAACCTGAACTCGCCTAGGCCCGAACTCGCCTAGGTGTTGACTGCCTCGGTCACGACACGGTCCATCGGAATGTCGTGTGGCTGCGGGTAGATGGTGACGATGCGCTGCAGTTCGTAGCCGACGCCGATGACCAGCGGCTTGAAGGGCATCGCGGCAAGCGTACGATCGAAGAAGCCGCCGCCATAGCCCAGGCGAAACTGCTCAGGATCGATGCCGACAATCGGCGAAATGACTATGTCGGGTAACACCGGATCGCCGTCAGCCGGTATCGGGATATTCCAGACGCCCTTCTCTAGCCGGTCTCCGTGGGTATAGGCGCGAAAGACAAGCGGCCGGTCTTTCTCGACGACGACGGGCAACGCCGTGCGCCCGCCCCGCGCGTTGACGGTTTCCATCCACGGGCGCAGGTCCGGCTCGCCGCGAAACGGCCAATAGAGGCTGACCACGCGGCCGGCGACGTCACCGATCACCGCGTCGAGCCCTTCGGCAATGCGCTGCGACATGGCTGCGCGCGTGTCGGCTGAAACGGCAAGGCGGGATGCGATCAATCGCTGGCGCTCGGCCTTGCGCCAGCGCCTTACGTCGGTCCAGTCGGATAGCGGAGCTTGGAACTCCGGGTCGAGCTCGTGCATAAAACAAGGCGGCGAGGCGTACTGCGCTGAGCCTTCGTCTTCATCCCTAGCCATGCTTCACCTGCAATATACAGTTCCAACCAAGTCGTATCGTGGACGCAGGCTATATCTGGGAACGAGTCTGCAGCATGCGTATTCACGACATCAAGAGACGACTCCCAGTTAGTTGCAGCGCAGGCATTGCTGCACTGCACAAGGACACTTACATCAGCCTTGGCGAGAGGGATGAGCGAGATGAACACAACCAACCATCACGTCGTCGTCGTGGGCGCCGGATTCGGCGGTCTCGAATTCACCCGCGCACTTGCCGGCGCGCCGGCGCGCATCACCATGATCGACAGGCGTAATCATCACCTCTTTCAGCCACTACTCTACCAGGTGGCGACGACGGCGCTGGCCACCTCCGAAGTGGCCTGGCCGATCCGCCATCTCCTGCGCAAGCGCGATGATGTGACGACGCTGCTCGCCACCGTTACCGGCATCGACCGCACCGGCAAGCGCGTGCTGCTGCAGGACGGTGGCACGGTCGCTTACGACACGCTTGTGCTGGCGACCGGCGCGCGGCACGCCTATTTCGGCCATGACGAGTGGGAACCGTTCGCCCCGGGCCTGAAGACGCTGGAGGACGCCACCACCATTCGACGGCGTATTCTTTTGGCTTTCGAGCGGGCCGAACGGGAAACCGATCCCGCCAAGCGTCAGGCATTGCTGACGCTGGCGATCGTCGGCGGCGGGCCGACCGGCGTGGAACTGGCCGGCACCATTGCTGAGCTGGCGCACGACACGCTGCGCGGTGAGTTCCGCAACATCGACACGCGGCAGACGCGTGTGGTGCTGATTGAGGCCGGCGACCGCATCCTCTCCAATTTCGCTCCCGAACTCTCCGGTTATGCAACGAAGGCGCTCGAAAGGCTCGGCGTGACCGTCGAACTCGGCCGGGCGGTTACGCGCTGCGATGCCGAGGGTGTCGTCTTCGGCGACACACACTTGCCGGCCAGGACAATCCTGTGGGCGGCGGGCGTCGCCGCTTCGCCGGCCGCCGAATGGCTCGGCGCGGCAGCGGACCGCGCGGGCAGGGTGCTTGTCGAGCCCGACCTGAGTGTGCCGGGAAACCCGGAGATTTTCGTCATCGGTGACGCAGCGCACGTCCTGCGGCCGGATGGCCGGCTGGTGCCGGGCGTCGCGCCCGCCGCCAAGCAGCAGGGACGGCACGTCGCCGCGACGATCAAGGCAAGGCTTGCCGGTGACGCGACACCGCGTCCTTTCAGCTACAGGCATGACGGCGATCTGGCGACGATCGGCAAGCGCGCCGCGGCCATCGATTTCGGCTGGATCAAGCTCACCGGCCGGCTTGCCTGGTGGCTGTGGGGCTTGGCGCATATCTACTTCCTGATCGGCTTTCGTAACCGGCTTGCGGTTTCCCTGAGCTGGCTATGGATCTACTTCACCGGTCAGCGCAGCGCGCGGTTGATCACCCAGGGCGACGACGATAAGGGCTGATTGTTCGCTGCCGGACATTCATCGGCGCGTCACCTCCTCTTGATGGAATCGGCTTCTGGACTCGGCTGGATTTCGGCGCGAAGCTTTGCTTCGGGCAGGACTTGTCACGTCGTGGAAGAAAGAGAAAACGAATGTCCCAACTGCGCCACCTCGTCTCACGCCGCGATTTCCTCGCCGGCGTTGCCGCCAGCGGAGCGCTGATCATGCTGCACCCGTTCTCCGCCCGGGCTCAAGCCAATCAGGCGCATCTGAGGATTATGGAGACGACCGACATCCACGTGAATGTGCTGCCTTACGATTACTACGCCGACAAAGCCAACGACACGATGGGGCTGTCGCGAACGGCATCGTTGATTGAAGCCGTGCGCAAGGAAGCAACCAACGCGATGCTGGTCGATAATGGCGACCTTCTACAAGGCAACCCGATGGGCGACTACATCGCCTACGAGAGAGGGATGAAGGATGGCGATCTGCATCCGGTCATGAAGGGCATGAACCTGCTCGGCTACGAATGCTCGACGCTCGGCAACCACGAGTTCAACTATGGCCTGTCGTTCATGGACAAGGTGCTGGCCGGTGCCAATTTTCCGTTCGTCTGCGCGAACCTGATCCGCGGCACCGAGCTCGCCGCGAACCCGCGCGACGACAAGCTCTATCTCAAGCCGTATGTCATCCTCGACAGGAAGATCAAAGACGGATCGGGCGCCGAGCAACCGATCAGGATCGGCATCATTGGCTTCGTGCCGCCGCAGATCATGGTCTGGGACCTGAAAAATCTCGAAGGCAGTGTCAAGACGCGCGACATCGTCGAGGCGGCCAAGGCGTGGGTGCCGCAAATGAAGGAAGAAGGCGCCGACATCGTCATTGCGCTCTCCCATTCCGGCATCGACGTGAAGCAAAGCGACATGATGGAGAATGCCTCCGTCTTCGTGGCAGGTGTCGAAGGCATCGATGCGGTGTTCACCGGCCACCAGCACCTCGTCTTCCCTGGCAAGAAGGACTTTCAGTTGCTGGAAGCCGTCGATCCGGCGAAAGGCACGCTGCAAGGCAAGCCCGCCGTTATGGCCGGCTTCTGGGGCTCGCATATGGGGCTGATCGATCTGTTGCTGGAGCGCGACGGATCGACATGGAAAATCGTCTCGGCGACCTCTGAGGCCAGGCCGATCTTTGAGCGGGTCGACAAGACGAACAAGCCGACCGTCGCGGACGACCAGCGCATCGTCGACGCGCTCAAACAGGATCACGAGGCGACGCTCGCCTATGTGCGCCGGCCTGTCGGCAAAACCTCGGCGCCGCTCTATTCCTATTTTGCGCTGGTCGCCGACGATCCATCGGTCCAGATCGTCAGTCAGGCGCAGACCTGGTACTTGAAGGACATCCTGAAGAACACCGAGTGGAAGGATATGCCGCTGCTGTCGGCAGCGGCACCTTCAAGGCGGGTGGGCGCAACGGCGCCGACTACTACACCGACGTGCCGGTGGGCGATATCGCCATCAAGAACGTCGCCGACCTCTACCTCTATCCAAACACGGTGCGCGCCGTCGAAATCACCGGAGCGGAGGTGAAGGAATGGCTGGAAATGTCGGCCGGCATCTTCAACCGGATCGAACCGGGCAAAGCCGACCAGGCGCTCATTGACTTGATGTTCAACGGCAATCCAATTGATCCCAAGCGGAAATTCGTCGTCGCCACCAACAACTACCGAGCCGGCGGCGGAGGCAATTTCCCGCAGATCAATGCCTCGAAGATCATCTACGAAGCGCCCGACACCAACCGCGATGTGATCGTGCGTTATATCGTCAGCAAAGGCACCATCAATCCGTCGGCGGACGCCAACTGGTCGTTTGCGCCACTACCGGGAACCAGCGTCGTATTCCAGACCGGCGCCAGGGCAAAGGATTTCATTGCGCAAGTGACGTCGCTGAAGATCGAGCCGGCGGGCGAGGGCGAAGCAGGGTTTGCCAAGTACCGCATCACTCTCTAGGTGAGGATTTGAGCGTCGACTCGAAACTGTCTCAGCGCTAAGATACTGTCCGGTATGGCAAACCTTTTTCCAGCAGATGGCCTTGTCACCCACGTGGTGCGAAACGCCGCTTGATGGCAGGCATGACCAGATCCAGTGCGTCCGTCGAAATCCCACCGGAATAATCGTCCGGCAGTTGGTCGATCGAGGCTGGGTCGTCGAGGCCTTGTGAAAAGCCGCCGCCGGAATAGGGACCGAGCAGGTAGACATGGCTGCCGACACCGTCCATACGGTCGAGAAAACGGTCCGGCCAGCCCCACATCCACTTTGCGATATTGACGGGGATGAGCAAAGTGCCCTGGCGGCAGGCATCAGGAACGTAGCCGCTCCAGCCGAGCGCAGTGTAGCGAAGAATGCAGCGCGTCAGGGATGCGCGGCTCAGCGTGTGCGTATCCGGCAACGCTGCCTTGACCGCGTCCATAGGCCTGTCGCCGCCATAGACCGTCAGATTGGCGCGCTCGGCCGGCGTCAATGTGGCGAGCCAGGCAGCCAGCATCTCGCCTTCCTTGGGATCGTTGCTTTTGACGTTGATGTTGAAGCGTCGGTTCGGGAAGCGCTGCAAGACTTCATCCAGCGACGGCATCATGCCGACACCCTTGCCGCGAAACGGAAAGGTCTTGCCGCCATCGGCAGTGTAGCCATAACCAATATCGAGCGCCTTCAATTCGGACATTGCATGGCTGCGCGTTTGACCCTTGCCGTCGGTGCGACAATCCAGCGTCCAATCGTGGAAGACGGCGAACTTGCCGTCCGTGGTAGGATGGACATCAAGTTCGAGCGCGTCCGCACCGAGCGCGAAGGCGGCTTCCATCGACGGTATCGTGTTCTCGAGGAGGGAATGGCGCGGCGTCAGCATGCGAGCGGCCGTGCATGTTTCCGATCCGAGGTTCGTACGGTCGAAATCCTGAGCCAGGCCGCGATGCGCAAGCACCGAAGGGGTGCCGGCCGGCCGGCTCGAAAGCAGCGAGGTGTTGTTGAGCCAGATACCGCCTGCAGCGACAAGAATTGCAACGAGGGAGATCGTCCGTCTGCGCATGATATGATTTCCCATTGGCCGTTATGGCCGCATCCTGCGTCACGATCGGACTTTTTGACGGCCGGGCAGATCAAACGGTCGCTAAAGATTCCCGGGGAGGGTCCCCAGCAGCGTTGGAATCGTTATGGTTGCAACCGTCCATATGCGCTAGTTTTAGTCATGCGTTATGTCATCGTCATCACGACCGTCACCTTTTTCCTGATCTGGGACGGCATTTACAACCAAGGCCGCTACCTCGACAGGACGGTCAGGGAGGTAACCCGCATCGTGCACTATGTGACCAGCATGGTGTAGTTTCTCTTCGCTGCTACGGTTCGCAGACGCGACAAACCTGCCGATTGACGGCACGCTGCCGCTGACACAAAAGAACGCCGGTCCAACGGTCGAGGAGGCTGGGTTGATCCGGCATATCGTTTTCTTCAGCGCACGGCATAAAGCGGATGTCGAGGCAGTGCGCACGGGCCTCCTTGCGCTTGGCAAGATACCTCATTCGCGTCACTTCGAGGTAACGCTCAACACCAAGGTCGACCCGCTCTCGGATGAGATCGATGTGGTCGTCTACGCCGAGTTCGAGGACGAAGCGGCGCTCGCCGCCTACAAGGCGCATCCGCTCTATGCAGAGACGACCAGCCGGGTCAAACCGCTACGCGAATTGCGTTATTCGGCCGACATCGTTGCAAGTTGACGAGCCGCCGTCCCCTAGGCGCTGATAGTGGTCTTGCCGCTGAGGCGTCGGCCAAGCCCTTGAACCATTTTCAGGAATGAGGCACACCGCGCGGGACATGACCGAGAACACCTCCGCAAGGCCTCATCCGCTCGATCATCTGGTGCTGCCGACCGCGAGCCTCGATGTTGCGCGGGCGCGCTTGACCCTGCTTGGCTTTACCGTTGCGCCGACAGGTATCCACCCTTTCGGAACGGAAAACTGCTGTGTCTTCCTCACCGACGGCACCTATCTCGAGCCGCTCGTGGTCGCCGACAGACAGGCCGTGGCAAAGGCGATCGCGAACCGCAATGTCTTTGTCGCGCGTGATCGCACCTATCGCGAAGAAAACGGCGATGAAGGATTTTCTGCCGTGGCGCTGGGCACCGAAAGCGCCGCCGCGGACTACGCGCGCTACATGGAAGCCGGTCTGTCGGCGGGAGACGCGCTAAGCTTTTCGCGCGCCTTCACCGATGCGACGGGAAAGAGCGACACCGCATCGTTCAAACTGGCCTTCGCGGCTACAGGCAAGGCAACGGACGCTTTTCTCTTCGCCTGCGAGCGGATCAATGCGCCGAACGTCGACCGCACTGCGTTGCAGGTCCACGCTAATGGCGCAACCGGCATTGTCGAAGTCGTAGCAGTCACTGGCGAACCTTTCGAACAAGGCCGCTTGATTTCGATCGCAGCCGGAATCGAGGCGCAGGGCGGCACTGTCTATGAGCTGCCGAATGCCGTTGTAACCATTCTGGATCCTGCAGCCTATTCGGCACGCTTCGGCATTCCTGCCGGCGCGCCATCTGAACTCCGCTTTGCTGGGATCGTCTTTTCGATTAGGCACGCCGACGCCGTCGCCAAGCTGCTTGCAGCCAATTCCGTCGAACACCACACGCGCGGCGGTGATATCATCGTGCCGCCGGCGCCAGGGCAGGGCGCCGCCTTCATTTTCCGGGAGATCGCATGAACAAGCTCAATCCACTGATGCCGAACTCTTCCGTTGCGGTCGGCAAAGTCATTTTCGGCAACAGCGCGCCCTTATCGCTGATCGCCGGTCCATGTCAGCTGGAATCGCGGCAGCACGCTTTCGACATGGCCGGTGCGCTAAAGGAATTGACTGAAAGGCTGGGCATTGGGCTCGTCTACAAGACCAGCTACGACAAGGCCAATCGCACCTCGCTTGGCGGCACGCGCGGCGCGGGGCTTGAAGCGGCAATGCCTATCTTCGACGACTTGCGCAAGAATTTTGTGCTGCCGATCCTGACTGACGTCCACACTGAGGAACAATGCGCGATCGTCGCTCCGCATGCCGATATCCTGCAGATTCCTGCCTTCCTCAGCCGCCAGACCGATTTGCTGATTGCTGCGGCAAGAACCGGCAAGGTGGTCAATGTGAAGAAGGGCCAATTCCTCGCGCCGTGGGACATGAAAAACGTCGTCGCCAAGATCATCGGCTCCGGCAACGCCAATGTCTTGGTGACCGAGCGCGGCGCATCCTTCGGTTACAACACCCTGGTGTCCGACATGCGGGCGCTGCCGATCATGGCCGAGATCGGTGCGCCGGTGATTTTCGATGCCACCCATTCCGTGCAGCAGCCGGGTGGGCAGGGCGGTTCGTCTGGAGGCGACCGGCGCTTTGTCGAGACGCTGGCGCGCGCGGCCGTCGCGGTTGGCGTCGCCGGCGTCTTCATCGAGACGCACCAGGACCCCGACAACGCGCCTTCCGACGGTCCCAACATGGTGCCGCTAAAGGATCTTCCCGCATTGCTTGAACGACTGATGGCCTTCGATCGCATCGCCAAGAGCGTGGGTTGAACCAGCAGTTGCGCCACAGCAGCGTCGTCAGGAAAACTTTGAAGAATTTCGAACCCGCCTGGAACCTTAGCCCGCGGCCCTCATTGTCAAAATCTAATGTCAACGACGACGAGGAGAATACCATGACGACCCAGACGGGACACACCGAAGCCATCGCCGCTTCGCGGGTTATCGGCACATCGGTCTACAACACGGAAGGCACTCATATCGGCGACATCGAGGACGTCATGCTCGACAAATTGTCGAACGGAATCATGTTTGCCGTCATCGGTTTTGGCGGATTTCTCGGCATTGGCGAGAAATACCACGCCATTCCGTGGGCGAGCCTTGATTATGACGAGAACAAGGGTGGCTATGTCGTGCCGTTCACCAAAGACCAGCTGATGGCCGCTCCTTCTTACTCGATCAACGAGCTGACCGGCGCCGACGGCGAGGCCGCACGTGACGCCTCATACAACTACTACAAGGTCGAGCCTTACTGGCATTGACCTTACTGGCACTGACTAAGTCTCCTGGAATCAAAAAAGGCCCCCGGGAAATCGGGGGCCTTTCGATGTGGCGGGTTGCTACTGCGCAATCTGCAGGGCCGGCAAAGGCGACGATCCCTGCGGGGGTTGCTGATTGTCGCACGACGTCAGGAACGCAGCCGCGATCAGGAACAAACTCACAATACCGCTCAACTGGGACATGGCGAAACTCCTCCTGTTTCGCCCCGCGCGACAACAGCCATAAACCAGAAACCGGCATGCGGCCTATGACAAATGATGACAGTGTTTTGTGCTTCGTGAGTCCCAAGAGCGGCAATGGGCGCGGGGCAATGTTTGCAACTGCCCCGATTGCGTTTTGCGGCGCTTTGGCTAAGAGGTGCGCGACGCTTCAATCGATCAATCGGGGACATCGCAATGACGGCCATCATCGACATTGTCGGGCGTGAAATCCTGGACAGCCGCGGAAATCCGACCGTCGAGGTCGACGTCGTGCTCGAAGATGGCTCGATGGGTCGCGCCGCGGTGCCGTCCGGTGCCTCTACCGGCGCGCATGAGGCGGTCGAACTGCGCGATGGCGGCCCCCGCTATCTCGGCAAGGGCGTGCTCACGGCGGTCGAGGCGGTGAACGGCGAGCTGTTCGAGGCGATCGGCGGCATGGAGGCAGAGAATCAGATCCATATCGACCAGACCATGATCGAGCTCGATGGTACGGCCAACAAGAGCCGGCTCGGCGCCAATGCCATCCTCGGCGTGTCGCTGGCGGTGGCCAAGGCCGCGGCCGAAGCGGCCGACCTGCCGCTCTACCGTTATGTCGGCGGTACCAAGGCCCATGTGCTGCCGGTGCCTATGATGAATATCATCAATGGCGGCGCGCATGCCGACAACCCGATCGATTTCCAGGAATTCATGATCCTGCCGATCGGCGCGCCGACGCTGCGCGACGGCGTGCGCTGGGGCTCGGAGATCTTTCATACGCTGCGAAAGAAGCTGAAGGACGCCGGCCATAACACCAACGTCGGCGACGAGGGCGGCTTTGCTCCCAACCTGAAGAGTGCGCCGGCCGCGCTCGACTTTATCATGGAATCGATCGAGCAGGCTGGCTTCAAGCCTGGCGAGGAGGTTGCGCTAGGTCTCGACTGCGCGGCGACCGAATTCTTCAAGGATGGCAACTACGTCTATGAAGGCGAGAGGAAAACCCGCGACCCGAAGGCACAGGCCAGATATCTGGCCAAACTTGCTGCCGACTACCCGATCATCACCATTGAGGACGGCCTGGCGGAGGATGACTGGGACGGTTGGAAAATACTGACCGATCTCATCGGCAAGCAAACGCAGCTGGTTGGCGACGATCTGTTCGTCACCAACACGGCGCGGCTGCGCGACGGCATCCGCATGGGTGTCGCCAATTCGATCCTGGTCAAGGTCAACCAGATCGGCTCGCTTACCGAAACGCTCGACGCCGTCGAGACCGCGCACAAGGCCGGCTATACCGCGGTGATGTCGCACCGCTCGGGCGAGACCGAGGATTCGACCATCGCCGACCTCGCCGTTGCCACCAATTGCGGGCAGATCAAGACGGGCTCGCTGTCGCGCTCGGATCGCATGGCCAAGTACAACCAGCTCATCCGCATTGAGGAGGAGCTCGGCAAGCAGGCGCAATATGCCGGCAAGTCGATCGTGAAAAGCTGATTTCGAGAGAAAATCCGTGGCGGCGAGGGCGGGGACATTCCCGCCCTTTTTTGCTTCCTGGCTCTGAATCCAACAGGCTGTAACCGTCCATTAAGCACAATCGGGCGACAAAGGCGGCGTAGAGGATTCGGACCATGTGGACACGCCAGCACAAGCAAAGAAACACCGGCCGGCTGATCATCCCCTCGCTCTGCGTGGTGTTCCTGACTTATTTCGGTTTCCATGCCTATCATGGCGAGTTCGGCATCTATTCCAAGTATCAGCTCGAAGCTGAGACTGCCGAATTGCAGGGCAGGCTCGATACCGTCAAGGCACGTCGGATCGATCTCGAGCGCCGCGTTCAGCTGATGCATGAGGGCACGCTGGAGAAGGACATGCTGGACGAGCAAGCGCGCAAGGCGCTTAATCTGTCTCACGCCGACGAGATCACCATCATGTTGCCGGTCGCAAGATAACCCGATTTCAGTTAATCGGCGATATTTGCAATGATTTTAATTGCTTAGATGCATGACAGCCATGCGTTTTCGGCATGGCGAAAGCCTTCCCTGCATGTTAGCCTGCCTCAAATCGGTGGGAGAACTGATCTCCCTCGCTGTCCGCCAAGAGACGCCAACAGGGAGTGATGCATGGCCACCGCCACCAGAAAAGCGCCTGCCAAATCCAAATCAGACGGTAAAACGCCGGGCCTTTCCACCCCGAAGCCTGTTGAATTCACCAAAGACCAGGAGCTTGCCGCCTACCGGCACATGCTGCTCATCCGCCGCTTCGAGGAAAAGGCCGGCCAGCTTTACGGCATGGGCTTCATCGGCGGTTTCTGCCACCTCTACATCGGCCAGGAAGCGGTCGTTACCGGCATGAAGATGGCGCTGATCGATGGCGACCAGATGATCACCGCCTATCGCGACCATGGTCATATGCTGGCCATGGAGTTGTCACCGCGCGGCGTCATGGCCGAACTGACCGGGCGCCGTAGCGGCCTGTCGAGAGGCAAGGGCGGCTCCATGCACATGTTCTCCAAGGAGAAGCATTTTTACGGCGGCCACGGCATCGTCGGCGCGCAAGTGTCGCTCGGCACCGGCATTGCCTTCGCCAACCGCTATCGCGGCAACAACAATGTGACGCTGACCTATTTCGGCGATGGCGCCGCGAACCAGGGCCAGGTCTACGAAAGCTTCAACATGGCCTCGCTGTGGAAGCTTCCGGTGATCTACATCATCGAGAACAACCGCTACGCCATGGGCACCTCGGTCTCGCGCTCTTCGGCCGAGACGGATTTCTCGCACCGCGGCGCCTCCTTCAAGATTCCAGGCATCCAGGTCGACGGCATGGATGTGCGCGCCGTTAAGGCCGCCGGCGACCTCGCCGCCGAATGGTGCCGCGCCGGCAACGGGCCGCTCATTCTCGAAATGCAGACCTATCGTTACCGCGGCCATTCGATGTCGGATCCGGCAAAATACCGCTCCAAGGAAGAAGTGCAGAAAATGCGCTCCGAACGTGACCCGATCGAGCAGGTCAAGGCGCGGCTGCTCGACAAGAAATGGGCAAGCGAGGACGAACTCAAGGCCATCGACAAGGAAGTCCGCGACGTCGTCGCCGACGCCGCGGAATTTGCCCAGAACGACGCGGAGCCGGATCCGTCCGAGCTCTGGACCGACATCGTACTTTAACGAGAGGGCAAGGACATGCCGATCGAAATTCTCATGCCCGCCCTCTCGCCGACCATGGAAGAGGGTAATGTTTCCAAGTGGTTGAAGAAAGAGGGCGACAAGGTCGCGGCGGGTGACGCCATTGCCGAGATTGAGACCGACAAGGCAACGATGGAAGTCGAAGCCGTGGACGACGGCACGCTTGCCAAGATCGTGGTTCCTGCCGGCACCGAGGGGGTCAAAGTCAACACACTGATCGCTGTGCTGGCCGTCGATGGCGAAGACGTCGACGAGGCAGGCGAAGGTATCGGCGAGGAGGCCATTGAGTCGCAAGCGGAAGCGCCCGCGGCTGCTCCGCCCCCCGCGGCCGCTCCGCCCAAGAACGAAGCGGCAGCCCCTGTTGCCGCCTCGCCCAAGCCGGAAATTGCCGCCGATCCCGACGTCCCGGCCGGCACCGAAATGGTCTCGACCACGGTGCGCGAAGCCTTGCGCGATGCAATGGCGGAGGAAATGCGCCGCGACGGCGATGTCTTTGTCATGGGCGAGGAGGTTGCCGAGTACCAGGGCGCTTACAAGATCACGCAAGGCCTGTTGCAGGAATTCGGTCCGCGGCGCGTGGTCGACACGCCGATCACCGAGCACGGCTTTGCCGGCGTTGGTGTTGGCGCGGCGATGGCCGGCTTGAAGCCGATCGTCGAATTCATGACCTTCAACTTCGCCATGCAGGCGATCGACCAGATCATCAATTCTGCCGCCAAGACGCTCTACATGTCTGGCGGCCAGATGGGTGCCCCGATCGTCTTTCGCGGCCCGAACGGGGCGGCTGCCCGCGTCGCCGCGCAGCATTCGCAATGCTATGCCGCCTGGTACAGCCATATTCCCGGCTTGAAAGTGGTGATGCCTTATACCGCCGCCGACGCCAAGGGTCTGCTTAAGGCGGCGATCCGCGACCCGAACCCGGTCATCTTCCTCGAGAACGAAATCCTTTACGGCCACTCCTTCGACGTGCCGAAGATGGACGATTTCGTGCTGCCGATCGGCAAGGCGCGCATTCACAAATCCGGCAAGGACGTGACCATCGTCTCGTTCGGCATCGGCATGACCTACGCGATTAAGGCCGAGGCGGAGTTGCGTGGCATGGGCATCGATGCCGAGATAATCGACTTGCGCACCATCCGCCCGCTCGACTTCGACACGATCATCGCCTCGGTCAAAAAGACCAATCGCCTGGTGGTGGTCGAGGAAGGCTTTCCGCAGAACTCGGTCGGCGACCATATCGCCAATCAGGTCTCGCAGCGCGCCTTCGATTTCCTCGACGCACCGGTCATCACCATTGCCGGCAAGGACGTGCCGATGCCCTATGCAGCGAACCTCGAAAAGCTGGCGCTGCCCAATGTCGGCGAGGTCGTCGAGGCGGTCAAAGCCGTCACATATCGCTGAGCAGGGCGGAGGACAAAATGCCTATCAACATCACCATGCCGGCGCTGTCGCCCACAATGGAAGAGGGCAACCTTTCCAAGTGGCTGGTCAAGGAAGGCGACAAGGTCTCGCCGGGAGACGTGATTGCCGAGATCGAGACCGACAAGGCAACGATGGAAGTCGAAGCCGTCGACGAAGGCACGGTCGCCAAGCTGGTGGTTCCGGCGGGCACTGAAGGCGTCAAGGTCAATGCGCTGATCGCGGTGCTGGCGGCTGAGGGGGAGGATGCGGCGGCCGCCGCGAAAAGCGGTGACGGCGCTGCGCCGGCAAAGGCTGAGGCTCCGAAAGCGGACGCCTCCAAAGCTGAAACACCAAAGCCCGAAGCGCCGAAGCAGGAGCCTGCCGCACCTGCAGCTAAGGCGGAAGCGGCGCCGGCCGCCAACGGCCATGCAAACGGTGAGCGCATCTTCGCCTCGCCGCTGGCCCGGCGCATTGCCAGCGAAGCTGGTATAGATGTCGCGGCGCTGACCGGCTCCGGCCCTCACGGCCGCGTGGTAAAGGCCGACGTCGATGCCGCGATTTCCAGTGGCGGCGCCAAGGCGGCACCAGCAGCAAAAGCGGCGCCCGCCGGCGCTGCGGCACCTGCGACCGCAGCACCCAAGGCGATGCCGGACGAGCAGGTGCTCAAACTGTTTGCCGAAGGCTCCTACGAGCTGATCCCGCACGACAATATGCGCAAGACCATTGCGCGGCGGCTGGTCGAGGCCAAGACCACCATTCCGCATTTCTATCTGACGCTCGACTGCGAACTCGATGCACTTCTGGCCCTGCGCACACAGATCAATGCGGCCGCCCCGGTGAAGAAGACCGAGAAGGGCGAAACGCCGGCCTACAAGCTGTCGGTCAACGACATGGTCATCAAGGCTCTGGCCATGGCGCTGATGGCGGTTCCGGATGCCAATGCGTCGTGGACAGAAAACGCCATGATCAAGCACAAGCACGCCGATGTCGGCGTTGCCGTATCGATCCCCGGCGGCCTGATCACCCCGATCATCCGGCGTGCTGACGAAAAGACGATGTCCGTTATCTCCAACGAGATGAAGGACCTTGCCGGCCGCGCCCGCAGCCGCAAGCTCAAGCCGGAAGAATATCAGGGCGGCACCACGGCGGTGTCCAATCTCGGCATGTTCGGCGTCAAGGATTTTTCTGCCGTCATCAACCCGCCGCATGCGACGATCCTGGCGGTCGGCGCCGGCGAGCAACGCGCGGTGGTGAAGAACGGCGAGATTAAGATCGCAACAATCATGTCGGTGACGCTGTCGACCGATCACCGCGCAGTCGACGGTGCGCTCGGCGCCGAGCTGCTCGTCGCCTTCAAGCGCATGATCGAAAATCCGATGGGCATGCTGGTCTAAGCAGGGAACAGGGCGGTGCGGAAATTCTACACCAGCCTTTTCGCCTCCATCCAATCCGGCTCGTAAACGATTATCGTACATTGGCTGTTCGGGCGGTAGCGATTGCGGATAGGTCTTTGTTGGAGGGGGGAAAACGCATGAAAACGGTCCTCTGCTATGGCGATTCGCTGACCTGGGGCTATGACGCGGCAAGCCTCGGCCGGCACCCGCTGGAAGATCGCTGGCCGAGCGTGCTGCAGGCGGCATTGGGCAGCGGCGTCGAGGTCGTTGCCGAAGGCCTGAATGGCCGAACCACCGCCTTCGACGATCACTTGGCCGGGGCGGACCGCAATGGCGCAAGGCTGTTGCCAACAATCCTAACGACGCACGCACCGATCGACTTGATCATCATCATGCTCGGCGCCAACGATATGAAGCCGTGGATTCATGGTAATCCGGTCGCGGCCAAGCAAGGCATGCAACGCCTGATCGATATCGTGCGCGGTCACGATTACCCGTTCAATTGGCCGGCGCCGCAGATCCTGATCGTCGCGCCGCCCGTAGTCAGCCGCACGGAAAACGCCGAGTTCAAGGAAATGTTCGCCGGCGGCGATGACGCGTCAAAGCGGCTGGCGCCGCAATATTCCGCCCTTGCCGACGAGGCCGGCTGCGGCTTCTTCGATGCCGGCACGGTGGCCAAAACGACGCCGCTCGACGGCGTCCACCTCGACGCAGAAAACACCCGGAACGTCGGGCAAGCGCTGGCGCCGTTCGTGCGCCTTATGTTGGAATTGTGAAGGAGAAAGCCGTGGCTGAGAACTACGACGTCATCATCATCGGCTCCGGCCCCGGCGGCTATGTCACTGCAGTGCGTTCGGCGCAGCTTGGCTTCAAGACGGCGATCGTCGAGCGCGAGCACTTGGGCGGCATCTGCCTCAACTGGGGCTGCATTCCAACGAAAGCGTTGCTGCGCTCCGCCGAGATCATGCACCATTCGGATCATCTGAAGGACTACGGCCTGAAGAACGATGGCAAGATCAGCGTCGACACAGCCGCCGTCGTCGATCGGTCACGAAAGGTCTCGCTGCGGCTCAACGGCGGCGTCGGCTTCCTGATGAAGAAGAACAAGGTCGACGTCATCTGGGGCGAAGCCAAACTGACCAAACCTGGCGAGATCGTCGTGTCGAAATCGTCGAAGAAGCCGATGGAGCCGCAGCCGCCGGCGCCCAAGGGCGTCAAGGGCGAGGGCACCTATAGCGCCAAGCACATCATTCTGGCGACCGGCGCCAGGCCGCGCGCGCTGCCCGGCATCGAGCCTGACGGCAAGTTGATCTGGACCTATTTCGAGGCGATGGTGCCGAAAGAGATGCCAAAATCGCTGCTGGTGATGGGCTCGGGCGCCATCGGCATCGAGTTCGCCTCGTTCTACCGCACCATGGGCGCCGAGGTGACGGTGGTCGAACTGCTGCCAGCCGTGATGCCGGTCGAGGACGCCGAAGTGTCGAAGTTTGCGCAAAAGCAGTTCGAGAAGCAGGGCATGAAGATCATCCTCGAAGCCAAGGTAACCAAGGTCGAGAAGGGCGCCAGTTCGGTCACCGCGCATGTCGAGATGAAGGACGGCAAGGTCGAGAAGATCACCGCCGATCGTATGATCTCGGCCGTCGGCGTACAGGGTAACATCGAAAACCTCGGCCTCGAGACGCTCGGCGTGAAGACCGACCGCGGTTGCGTCGTCGTCGACGGCTACGGCAAGACCAACGTGCCGGGCATCTACGCCATCGGCGACGTTGCCGGACCGCCGATGCTCGCCCACAAGGCCGAGCATGAGGGCGTGGTCTGTGTGGAAAAGATCGCCAATTTCCCCGGCGTGCATGCCACCGACAAGCTGAAGATCCCGGGCTGCACCTATTGCAATCCGCAAGTCGCCTCGGTCGGACTGACGGAAGCCAAAGCGAAAGCCGACGGAAAGGACATCCGTGTCGGCCGCTTTCAGTTCGCGGCAAACGGCAAAGCGATTGCGCTCGGCGAGGACCAAGGCTTCGTCAAGACCATTTTCGACAAGAAGACCGGCCAGTTGCTGGGTGCCCACATGGTCGGCGCAGAAGTAACCGAACTGATCCAGGGCTTCGTCGTGGCGATGAATCTGGAGACCACCGAGGAAGAGCTGATGCACACGATCTTCCCGCACCCGACGCTGTCAGAGATGATGAAGGAGAGTGTACTCGACGCCTATGGTCGCGCACTGAATGCATGATAAATTAGTTGGGCGAGTCTCACAGGGAAGACACAAAGGAACTCGACGGCAGAGCAATTCGTTTCGCAGGCATCATCCATCATACAAGGAGAGGGCATATGGAAATGAACGGCGTGGGCTGGGTAGCAGCCATCATCATCGGTGGCCTGGCGGGATGGCTCGCCGAGATGGTCATGAAGAGCAATACCGGCATCCTCATGAACATCGTTCTCGGCATTGTCGGCGCAATCGTGTTGAACGCCATCTTGCAGGCCCTGAACATTGGCATCTTCGGCGTCGGCTGGATCGCCTATCTGATCACCGGCTTCATCGGCGCCTGCATTCTGATTGCGGTCGGACGACTGGTGCGCCGCTAACCTCTGTCGGCACTTGCTATGCGAAAAAGGCCACCGCGGCATGCGTGATCGCGGCCTTTTTCTTTTCGCCGAAAAGTCCTAGATGACGTGGGTAGAGCGAGCGCTGGACAAGCGCTTGCCAATGAGCCGGGTTTCACATGGTCACCGTCCTTGACACGATTGCCAATGCGCCGCGCCTGCGGCATCCCGAAAAGGCGCACAAGCCGGATCAGGACGTACTGCGCAAGCCTGACTGGATCCGCGTCAAGGCGCCGATGTCGAAAGGCTATGCCGAGACGCGCGAAATCGTGAAGTCTCACAAGCTGGTGACGGTTTGCGAAGAGGCGGGCTGCCCCAATATCGGCGAGTGCTGGGAGAAGAAGCACGCCACCTTCATGATCATGGGCGAGATCTGCACGCGGGCCTGCGCCTTTTGCAATGTCGCCACCGGCATCCCGACCGCACTCGATCCCGACGAGCCGGCGCGTGTCGCGCATGCGGTCAAGCAGATGGGCTTGAGCCATGTCGTCATTACCTCCGTCGATCGCGACGATCTCGCCGATGGCGGGGCCCAGCATTTTGCCGATGTCATCCGTGCGATCAGGGCAGCAACCCCGTCGACGACGATCGAAATCCTGACGCCCGATTTCCTGCGCAAGGACGGTGCGCTGGAGATTGTCGTGGCGGCCAAGCCGGATGTTTTCAACCATAATCTCGAGACCGTGCCGTCTAACTATCTGACGGTTCGGCCGGGCGCGCGCTATTTCCACTCGATCAGGCTCTTGCAGCGGGTCAAGGAGCTTGACCCCTCGATCTTCACCAAGTCTGGCATCATGGTTGGCCTTGGCGAGGAGCGGAACGAAATCCTGCAACTGATGGACGACCTGCGTTCGGCCAATGTCGACTTCATGACCATCGGCCAATATCTGCAGCCGTCGAAGAAACACCATCCGGTGATCCGCTTCGTCACGCCTGAGGAATTCAAGTCCTTCGAGACGATCGGCAAGACCAAGGGCTTCCTGCTGGTGGCGTCAAGCCCGCTGACGCGCTCGTCGCACCATGCCGGCGACGATTTCGCCAGACTACGCGCGGCGCGTGAAGCGTTTCTCAGGAAGTCCGCCTAACAAACTGGTTTCATGCCACAATTCGAAGCCCATCGCCGCGTCGCGCATACGCCGGAGCAGATGTTCGCCCTGGTCGCCGATGTCGAATCCTATCCGCAATTCCTGCCGCTTTGCGAGGCACTGACGGTTCGCTCACGCAAGGAACGCGACGGACGCACCTTGCTCATCGCCGACATGAGCATCGGCTACAAGGCGATCCGCGAGACCTTTACCACGCAGGTGCTGCTGAAGCCGGACGAGAACGCCATCGATGTCAAATACATTGACGGCCCTTTCAAATATCTGAGCAATGTCTGGCGCTTCGACCCGGCGGACGGCAGCGGTTGCAACGTCTGCTTCTTTATCGACTACGAGTTCAAGAGCCGCATTTTGGGTGCGTTGATGGGAACCATGTTCGACCGTGCCTTCCGCATGTTCTCCGAGGCGTTCGAGAAAAGGGCCGAAATCATCTACGGCGCGCCATCGGCAGCCTGATCCGCAGCGAGCGCGCGCAGACCCAGCTCAAGCGCATGCCGGACCGTCTCCCGGCGGATGAAATCACGGCCCTTGTCGGCGAAAAGCTGGCATTCGCTGACTACCGGCCGGCCAGCCACGGCGACGCCGAACCAGACCAGGCCGACAGGTTTTTCCGCCGAGCCGCCGGCCGGACCGGCGATGCCAGTTACCGCCAGTGCAAGCCCGGCCGGCGAATGGGCCAAGGCTCCGGCCGCCATCTCCACTGCGGTCTCGCGCGAGACCGCGCCGTGCGCCTCGAGCGTAGCGGCCGAGACGCCGAGCATCTCGGTCTTGGCCTGGTTGGAATAGGTGATGAAGCCGCGATCGACCACCGCGGAAGAACCGGCGATGTCGGTCAGGGCGGCGATGATCATGCCGCCGGTGCAGCTCTCGGCCGTCGCCAGCGTGATGCCGCGCTGCTGGCAGGCCTGAAGCAGGGCATCTGCGAGATCGCTATTGCTCACTCGGGGACATTCCCTGGAAACACGACGCTGGCGGTCGCGATGGCCGCTATGCCTTCCTCACGGCCGACGAAGCCGAGCTTCTCATTGGTTGTCGCCTTGATCGAAATGCGATCCAGCGAAATTCGCAGGATTGCGGAAAGCGCTTCGGTCATGGCCTCGCGATGCGGGCCGACGCGCGGCGCCTCGCAGATCAGGGTGATATCGACGTTGGCGATGCGCCCGCCGCGCGCGCGCACCAGCTTGGCCGCGTGTTCGACGAAGATGCGTGAAGCGGCCCCTTTCCACTGTGGGTCGGAGGGCGGGAAATGCGTGCCGATGTCACCGGCGCCGCAGGTGGCGAGCAGGGCGTCGGTCAAGGCGTGGAGACCGACATCGGCATCCGAATGGCCGGACAATTTCCTGTCGTGTGGAATGGCGACGCCGCACAGGGTGACATGGTCGCCGGGCTCGAACGCATGGACGTCATAGCCATTGCCCGTTCGGATGTCGGGAAAACGTGGGGCGCTAGAAAGCCGCTGATCCGCCATTGCAATATCCCGTGCCCAGGTCAGTTTGACGTTGTCCGGCGAGCCGGGAACGATCTTCACCGGAATATGCGCCCATTCGGCGATTGCCGCATCGTCGGTGAAATCCGCTTTGCCCAGATGATGAGCCTTTTCGTGCGCAGCCAGGATCGGCCAGAACGGAAAGCCTTGCGGTGTCTGTGCGGCATGAAGCCCAGCCCTGGACACGGTTTCGCCGATCATGCCTTCGGCCGTTTCGCGCTTGAGCGTATCGGCAACCGGCAAAGCAGGCAGTGCCCCCTGGCGCTCGCCAATGGCGGCGATCGTGCGGTCTATCAGTTCCGCATCGACAAACGGCCGGGCCGCATCATGGATCAGGACCCGGCCCGGCGCATTGCTTCTCAACGCCAGCAGTCCAAGGCGGACGGACTCCTGCCGTGACGTACCGCCGGTCACAGCGACGACACGGTCGGCGTTCGCACCGGCCGCACGGCGGAAAAGCGCGCCGTCGTCGGCATGGATAGCAACGACGACAGGTCCAATCTTCGGATGCATCAGAAAGGCACCGAGCGTGCGTGCAATAACGGCGCCGCCGCCAATTTGCTGGTACTGCTTCGGCCCATTGGCCTGTCCGGCGCGCGCGCCGCGGCCGGCAGCAACGATGACCACGGCGACCTTGTCGTCCGCAGCTTGCTTTTCGCTCACATCTCTCATGCCGAGACGCTTAACGCATGATCCCGAAAAGTGGTATCGCTTTTGAAAGACCCAGGATTGATGCGGTGCGGCGATCCGTTTTTTCCCAAATGCGCCTTAATGTCACGACATTGCGCGTTGCACATTGCCGTCGTTCTGGCTAGAGAATGTGCAGCAACCGAAGGTGCTTGGTTTTTGTGCATGCCTGATGTGACCAAATTGGCTTCGCCGCTAGATGTGGGTGGCGTGAGAATCCGCAATCGCGTGTTTCTCGCGCCGATGTCGGGCATTACCGACGAACCGTTCCGGCAACGCGCGCATGCGCATGGGGCCGGGCTGGTCGTATCGGAAATGGTGGCGAGCGGTGAGCTTGCAAAGGGCAGGGCTGGTTCCGGCCTGCGCATCCGTCATTCCGGGCTGCCTGTCCACATGGTCCAGCTTGCCGGCCACGAGGCAATGCACATGGCCGAAGGCGCGCGAATCGCGGTCGGCGAAGGCGCCGACATCATCGACATCAACATGGGCTGTCCGGCCAAAAAGGTGACGGGCGGCTATGCCGGTTCGGCACTGATGCGAGACCTCGACCACGCGTTGTCGCTGATCGAAGCGGTAGTCGGCGCGATCGCGGTGCCAGTCACGGTCAAGATGCGGCTCGGGTGGGACGAAGGCGCGCTCAACGCGCCGATGCTGGCGCGACGCGCCGAGCAGGCCGGGGTGAAGATGGTGACGGTGCACGGCCGCACGCGTTGCCAGTTCTATCAGGGCAAGGCCGACTGGCGTGCCATCGCACGCGTCAAGCAGGCGGTCTCGATCCCGGTCGTTGCCAATGGCGATGTCGGCTCGCCGGCAGAGGCCGCGTCGATCCTCGAGCAGTCTGGCGCCGACGCGGTGATGGCCGGCCGCGCGCACTATGGCGCGCCGTGGACGGCCGGCAGCATTGTAGCGGCCGCGCTGGCCGAGCCGGTATCCAGCATGCCGGAAAGCCCGCAAGCGCTGGCCGACTACGTCATTGCCCATTACGAAGACATGCTGGCGCTCTATGGCGTGGAAAGCGGAGTGCGCCAGGCGCGCAAGCATCTCGGCTGGTATCTCGACCGCCACGCCGGCGGCACAAGCGACGACCGGCGCAAGACCATACTCACGTCTTTCGAGCCTGGGCGTGTCATTGCGTTGCTGCGCGACATGTTTTCAACCGCTCCCGAAGCGGCGAACCTGCGGAGTGCGGCATGAACGCCACCGTCACACAGAGCACGGATATGGCGGACGCCGCGCATATTGTGCTCAACACCATTCGCCGGCCGGTAATCATGGTCGATCCGCAAGGTTTCATCACCTTCGCCAATGCCGATGCCGAGGATTTTTTCCGGTCGAGCGCCACGATGCTCGCCCGCAACACGCTGCACAAGCTCATTCCTTTCGGCAGCCCGCTGCTGACGCTTGTCGACCAGGTGCGCGAGCGCCGGGCGCCGGTCAACGAATACCGGGTCGACGTGTCGTCGCCACGCCTCGGCATCGAGAAGGTGGTCGACCTCTACGTCGCACCAGTGACGGAATTTCCAGGCTCGGTCGTGGTGATGTTCCAGGAACGCTCAATGGCCGACAAGATCGACCGGCAGATGACGCATCGCGGTGCGGCACGCTCGGTCACCGGCCTCGCCGCGATGCTTGCCCATGAGATCAAGAACCCGCTGTCCGGCATTCGTGGTGCTGCGCAGTTGCTAGAGCTGTCGGCGTCCGACGAGGATCGCGCACTGACCAGGCTGATCACCGACGAGACCGACCGCATTGTCTCGCTGGTCGACCGCATGGAGGTGTTTTCCGACGAGCGGCCGATCGACCGCTACCCCGTCAACATCCATGTCGTGCTCGACCATGTCAAGGCAATCGCCAAGAACGGTTTTGCCAAGCGAATCAAGATATTGGAGGACTATGATCCATCATTGCCTCCGGTTTTTGCCAATCGCGACCAGCTCATCCAGGTGTTTCTCAATCTGGTAAAAAATGCCGCCGAGGCGATCGGCAGTGATCCGCAGGGCGAGATCATGCTATCGACCGCCTTCCGTCCGGGCATCCGTGTTTCCGTACCCGGGACCCAGGACCGCGTATCGCTGCCATTGGAATTCTGCGTGCGTGACAACGGTTCGGGTGTTTCCGAAGACATCCTGCCGATCCTCTTCGATCCTTTCATCACCACCAAGCCGAACGGCTCCGGTCTCGGTCTGGCGCTGGTCGCAAAGATCGTCGGCGAGCATGGCGGCATCATTGAATGCGAATCGATCCCGCGCGGCACCACTTTCCGCATCCTGATGCCGGCGTGGAAAGAAACCCAGTTTGGCACCGACGACGACGGTGAAGGAGACCGCAAATGACCGTTCGCGGCAATATTCTCGTCGCCGACGACGATGCGGCCATCCGCACTGTCCTCAACCAGGCGCTTTCGCGCGTCGGCCACGACGTGCGTGTCACCTCCAACGCTTCGACGCTGTGGCGCTGGGTTGCGGCGGGCGAGGGCGATCTGGTTATCACCGACGTTGTCATGCCTGACGAGAACGCCTTCGACATGCTGCCGCGCATCAAGAAGGCGCGACCGGAACTGCCGGTCATCGTCATGAGTGCGCAGAACACGTTCATGACAGCAATTCGTGCCTCCGAAACCGGGGCCTACGAGTATCTGCCGAAACCGTTCGACCTGACCGAGCTGCTCAACATCGTCAACCGCGCTCTTTCCGAGCCGCGGCGGCCGAAGATCGATACGCGGGCCGACGAGCCGCCGGAAACGATGCCGCTGGTCGGCCGCTCGGCTGCCATGCAGGACATCTACCGCATGCTGGCGCGCATGATGCAGACCGACCTGACGGTCATGATCAGCGGAGAGTCGGGTACCGGCAAGGAACTGGTGGCGCGCGCGCTGCATGAGTACGGCCGCCGCCGAGGCGGTCCGTTCGTCGCTATCAACATGGCGGCGATCCCGCGCGACCTGATCGAATCGGAGTTGTTCGGGCACGAGAAGGGCGCCTTTACCGGCGCGCAGAACCGCTCCACCGGCCGTTTCGAGCAGGCCGAAGGCGGCACGCTCTTCCTCGACGAGATCGGTGATATGCCGATGGAAGCGCAGACACGGCTGCTGCGTGTGTTGCAGCAGGGCGAATACACCACGGTCGGCGGCCGCACGCCAATCAAGACCGACGTGCGCATCGTCGCTGCCACCAACAAGGACCTGCGCACACTGATCAATCAGGGGCTTTTCCGCGAGGACCTGTTCTACCGCTTGAACGTTGTGCCGCTCAGGTTGCCGGCGCTGCGCGAGCGGTCGGAAGACATTCCGGACCTCGTCCGCCACTTCTTCAAGCTCGGCGTCAGTGAAGGCTTGCAGACCAAGCGCATTTCCACCGGCGGCATCGAGCTGATGAAGCGCTACCCATGGCCCGGCAATGTGCGCGAACTCGAAAACCTCATCCGCAGGCTGGCCGCACTGTATTCGCAGGACGAGATTTCCGCCGAGATCATCGAGGCGGAGTTGAAGACCGGCGAAAGGCCTGTCGTTCCAGGTGGCGGCAACCTCATTCCCGATGACCTTTCCATCGGCCAGGCAGTGGAGCATTTCCTGCAACGCTATTTTGCCTCGTTTGCCGGCGACCTGCCCCCGGCCGGGCTCTATCAGCGAATCCTCTCCGAGGTCGAATATCCGCTGGTCCTCGCCTCGATGACCGCAACGCGCGGTAACCAGATCAAGGCTGCCGAATTGCTGGGGCTCAACCGCAACACGCTGCGCAAGAAGATTCGCGAACTCGGCGTCAACGTCTACAAATCGTCCAGGCAGGTCTAGACGAATCCCTTTACGAGCGCTTTCCAGGGGATCGATTGCCGAAAGATTTCCGTCTCGGCCACACTTGTTGCATAATCGCCACAATGCGTTGCATACATCCGACGCAATCACTGGCTCTAGACGGCGACATGGCCCTGCACGCACCGACACTGAGCAAATCGCTTTTCAGCAATACGGGCGCGCGAGACGGTCGCCGGCTGCTTGCGCTGCCGGGCGTGATCGCCATTGCCGGTGCGCTGGTGACGGCGGCGATCTCCTTCGCCATTCTGGTCGGCGCGACGCCGATCACGCCCGACGCGAGGACGACGCTGGCACTGATTGCGCTTAATGCGGCGTTCGTCCTGTTTCTGATCTTGCTGGTCGGCCGCGAGGTGCATCGCATCCTGATGGCACGACGGCATGGCAAGGCTGCGTCGCGCCTGCATGTGCGCATAGTGGCAATGTTTGCGCTGGTCGCCGCCATCCCCGCCATCATGGTGGCGATCATCGCGTCGATCACGCTCGACATCGGCCTCGACCGCTGGTTCGAGATCCGCACCAAGACGATCGTCAATTCGTCGTTGTCGATCGCTGACGCCTACGTGCAGGAAAACGCGCGAAATCTTCAGGGCACGACGTTGTCAATGGCTTACGACCTCGACGCTTCGCGCACGCTTTACGGCCTCGATCGTACCGGTTTCCTCGACCTCATGAACAAGGAGGCGGTGGGTCGCTCGCTGGCGCACGCGGCACTCATCAAGCCCGATGGTTCCTTCGTCATGAGCGCCAAAACCAACGCGGACTTTGCCATGCCGGAGCCGCCTGAGGGCGCCGTGGCAAGCGCTGCCGACGGCAAGCCGGTGCTGATAGAACCGCGCACCCGCAACATCATGGGTGCCATCGTCAAGCTGCGCGAGATCGACGGCCTCTATCTCTACACCATCCGCCTCGTCGATCCCGAGGTGATCAAGGCACGGCAGATCGTCAAATCCAACACCGCCGAATATCGCGGTCTCGAAGACAACCGCCGCACCTCGCAAGTGGCTTTCGCGCTTCCCTATCTGTCGCTGACGCTGATCATCATCCTGTCCGCCATCTGGACCGGCATTGCGGTGGCCGACCGCCTGGTGCGGCCGATTCGTCAGCTCATCGGCGCGGCGGACGAGGTCGCTACCGGCAATCTCGACGTAGCCGTGCCTGTCCGCCCCTCCGACGGCGACGTCGCCTCGCTCGGCGACACCTTCAACAAGATGCTGATGGAGCTGAAATCGCAGCGCAACGAGATCCTGTCGGCCAAGGATTTGATCGACGAGCGGCGGCGCTTTTCGGAGGCGGTGCTTGCCGGCGTCACCGCCGGGGTCATCGGCGTCGATCCATATGGCATCGTCACCATCGTCAACCGTTCGGCCGAAACGATGCTGGCCATATCCGCTCCGGCAGCGCTTGGGCAGAACCTTTCCGCGGTGCTGCCGCATGTCGGCCGCGTCTTCGAGATCGGCCGCAAATCGGGCAAGCCGGTCTATCGCGAACAGGTCACCTTCTATCGTGCCGGCACCGAACGGACCTTCAACGTGCAGATCACGATTGAAGCCGGCGACGACGGTTCGGAGGATAAGTCCTACGTCGTGACAGTCGACGACATTACCGATCTGGTCCAGGCACAGCGTTCCTCTGCATGGGCTGACGTGGCGCGGCGCATCGCCCACGAGATCAAGAACCCGCTGACGCCGATCCAGCTTTCGGCCGAGCGCATCAAGCGCCGTTACGGCAAGGTCATCACCGAGGACCGTGAGGTTTTCGATCAATGCACCGACACCATCATCCGGCAAGTGGAGGACATCGGCCGCATGGTCGACGAGTTCTCGGCGTTCGCCCGCATGCCGAAACCGGAAATGAAGGCAATCGATCTGCGCGATTCGTTGCGCGAGGCCTCGTTCCTGGTCGAAGTAAGCCGCGCCGACATCACCTTCGAGCGCGTCTTCGGCAATGAGCCGCTCAAAGGCACGTTCGACAGCCGCCTGATGGCGCAGGCGTTCGGCAACGTCATCAAGAATGCTGCCGAAGCCATCGACGGACTTGATGCAGAGGATCGTCCGCACGGCATAATCCGGATTCAAGCCGGGCGTCAGAATGGCGCGATTCGAATCGACGTCATCGACAACGGCAGGGGCTTGCCGCGCGAAAACCGGCAGCGCTTGCTCGAGCCTTACATGACGACACGCGAGAAAGGCACCGGGCTTGGCCTCGCTATCGTCAAGAAGATCGTGGAGGACCATGGCGGGCGACTCGAATTGCACGATGCACCAGCGGACTTCCACGGTGGGCGGGGTGCAATGATCAGCATCATCCTGCCGGTTGCCGCCACAGTTCCGATACGCGGCGAGGGCAAGACGGAACACGAAAAAGAAACTGAAAAGGTCGGTAATGGCGTCTGATATTCTCATCGTCGATGACGAGGAAGACATCCGCGAACTCGTCGCCGGTATCCTGAGCGACGAAGGTCACGAAACACGCACGGCGTTTGACGCGGACAGCGCGCTGGCGGCGGTCGCCGACCGAGCACCCCGGCTGATCTTCCTCGACATCTGGCTGCAGGGTTCGCGGCTCGATGGCCTCGCTCTGCTGGACGAGATCAAGACGATGCACCCGAACCTGCCGGTGGTGATGATCTCGGGCCACGGCAATATCGAAACGGCGGTCTCGGCCATCCGCCGCGGCGCCTATGATTTTATCGAAAAGCCGTTCAAGGCCGACAGGCTGATCCTTATTGCCGAACGGGCGCTTGAAACGTCCAAATTGAGACGCGAGGTTTCGGATCTCAAGTTGCGCAGCGGCGAGACTTTCGACCTCATCGGCATGTCGTCGGCAATGAGCCAATTGCGCCAGACCATCGAGCGCGTCGCGCCGACCAACAGCCGCGTCATGATTATCGGCCCCTCCGGCTCGGGCAAGGAACTGGCGGCGCGCGCCATCCACGCATTGTCGGCGCGCAAGAGTGCACCTTTTGTGACGCTGAGCGCCGCCAACATCACGCCTGAGCGTATGGAGATCGAGCTGTTCGGCACCGAATCGAACGGCGTCGAACGCAAGGTCGGCGCGCTGGAGGAAGCCCATCGCGGCATTCTCTACATCGATGAAGTGGCCGACATGCCGCGCGAGACGCAAAACAAGATCCTGCGCGTGCTGGTCGAACAGCAGTTCGAGCGGGTAGGGGGCACCAAGCGGGTCAAGGTCGACGTGCGCATCATCTCGTCGACCTCGCAGAACCTCGAAGCCATGATCGCCGACGGCCGTTTCCGTGAGGACCTTTATCATCGCCTGGCCGTGGTTCCGGTCATGGTGCCGGGACTGGCCGAGCGTCGCGAGGACATTCCTTATCTGGTCGACAATTTCATGAAGCAGATCGCTCGCCAGGCCGGCATCAAGCCGCGTCGCATCGGCGACGACGCGCTGGCGGTGCTGCAGGCGCACAACTGGCCGGGCAACGTTCGGCAGTTGCGAAACAATGTCGAGCGTCTGATGATCCTGGCGCGTGGTGACGATGTCGATGCGCCGATCACCGCCGACCTCTTGCCTGCCGAGATCGGCGACGTCATGCCGCGCACTCCAAACAAGTCCGATCAGCACATAATGGCGCTGCCGCTGCGTGAAGCACGCGAACAATTCGAAAAGGATTATCTGATCGCCCAGATCAACCGTTTTGGCGGCAACATCTCGAAGACGGCAGAGTTTATCGGCATGGAACGCTCTGCATTGCACCGCAAGCTGAAGTCGCTGGGCGTCTGACAGCCAAACCAGTCGTGGCCCACGCAATTATCGGTTACTGCGGCCCCTGGAATCGCATAAGAAAGCTGGGACTTCCTCCAGGGATTAGCCATGCCGCGCATTGCCTATGTGAACGGGCGCTATGTCGCTCACGCCGAAGCTTCCGTGCATATCGAAGACCGTGGCTATCAATTCGCCGATGGCGTCTACGAGGTCTGCGAGGTGGCACGAGGCTTCATCGTCGACATGCCGCGCCATCTCGCTCGATTGAACCGCTCGCTTACCGAACTCTCGATCGATTGGCCGATCACGCGCGGCGTGCTGCCGCTCGTCATGCGCGAGGTGGTCCGCCGCAACCATGTCGTCGACGGTCTGGTCTACGTCCAGGTGACACGCGGCGTCGCCAGCCGCGAGTTTTTCTTCCCGCCGGCAGGCACGAAGCCGTCACTGGTGGTGATCGCGAAAAAAGCCGATCCTGCAGTTACCGCGAAGCGGGCCGAGAGCGGGATCCGGGTCATCACGGTGCCGGAGAACCGATGGGATCGGGTCGATATCAAGTCGGTCGGCCTGCTGCCGAACGTGCTGGCCAAGCAGAAAGCCAAGGAAGCCGGCGCTCAGGAGGCCTGGTTCGTTGATGTTGATGGTACCGTCAAGGAAGGTGGATCGTCGAACGCGTGGATCATCACCAGGGACGGCGTGCTGGTAACACGGCCCGCCGAGCACGGCATCCTGCGCGGCATCACTCGCACGACGCTGTTCGATGTCGCCGCCAAGCTCGGCCTGAAGATTGAGGAGCGCGGTTTTTCGGTTGCCGAAGCCAAGGCCGCGCGCGAGGTTTTCATCAGCTCTGCAACCACGATTGCCATGCCGGTGGTGGCGATCGATGGCGCTCCCGTCGCCAACGGCCACCCGGGCTCGATAACAGTTTCATTACGGCAGGCCTTTTTTGACGTTGCGGAAAAAAGTCCAGCCTGATAACCGCACAGATGGAATGAACATCAATATATCTCGTTCTGCTTGTCGTTACTGACGGCAAGATGGTGTTTGCGTGCTTGACATGTGCCGGCTAATTTGGCGCATTGGCCTGCAAACCGAAGGGGATCGGCGAAAGACAAGAACAATGGCGGAACGATCGCAAAATCTTCAGGACCTGTTCCTGAATTCAGTTCGCAAGAGCAAAAACCCACTCACCATCTTTCTCATCAACGGCGTGAAGCTGACCGGCGTGGTCACTTCGTTCGATAATTTCTGCGTTCTGCTGCGTCGCGACGGCCATTCCCAGCTTGTCTACAAGCACGCTATTTCCACGATCATGCCGAGCCAGCCGGTTCAGATGTTCGATGGTGAGGAAAGCCAGGGCGCCTGATTGGCACGTGAAAAAGACGCGGACCGCAGCGTTCGCGGAAAACCAGCACATCAGACCGGGACAGAGGCCAACGGTCGGACCCGGGCGGTGGTCATCGTGCCGGTGCTTACCCGGCAGCCGCGTGGCGACGACGATACCAATCGTCCGCGCCTGACCCGTTCCGCCGAGGCCCGTCGCGACGAGGCGGTCGGCCTCGCCAGCGCCATCGACCTTGACTTGGTCCACACGGCGGTGGTGACCGTCAACGATCCACGTCCGGCGACCCTGCTCGGCAGCGGCAAGGTCGCGGAGTTCGCCGAGATCGTCAAAGAGGGCCACGCGGAGGTGGTCATTGTCGATCATCCGCTGACCCCGGTACAGCAGCGCAACCTCGAAAAAGAGTTGAACGCCAAGGTGCTCGACCGCACCGGGCTGATCCTGGAGATTTTCGGCGAGCGCGCCCGCACCAAGGAAGGCACGCTGCAGGTCGACCTTGCCCATCTCAACTACCAGAAGGGCCGCCTTGTCCGAAGCTGGACCCACCTCGAGCGCCAGCGCGGCGGCGCCGGCTTTCTCGGCGGTCCTGGCGAGACCCAGATCGAGTCGGATCGGCGTGTGCTGCAGGACAAGATCACCAAGCTGAAGCACGAGCTCGAAACCGTGCGCCGCACCCGCGACCTGCACCGCGCCAAGCGCAAGAAGGTGCCATTTCCGGTGGTGGCGATCGTCGGCTACACCAATGCCGGCAAGTCGACGCTGTTCAACAGGCTGACCGGAGCAGGGGTGCTGGCCGAAGACATGCTGTTTGCCACGCTCGACCCGACGCTGCGCCGCGTGCGCCTGCCGCACGGTACGCCGATCATCCTTTCCGATACGGTCGGCTTCATTTCCGACCTGCCAACGCATCTGGTCGCGGCCTTCAGGGCGACGCTGGAGGAAGTGGTCGAGGCAGACCTCGTCATTCATCTGCGCGACATCTCCGATCCCGATACGGCCGCGCAAGCCGAAGATGTCGAGCGCATCCTTGCCGATCTCGGCGTCGATGCCCGCGATAGCAAGCGCGTCATCGAAGTATGGAACAAGATCGACCGGCTCGACGAGGGCAACCGGGCGCGGCTGCTAGCTGATGGTGCTGACGGCAAGAAGGCACCGCCAATCGCCATATCGGCGGTGACCGGCGAGGGCATCGATGCGCTGAAGGCGATCATCGAGACGATGATGTCGGGCGAACTGGAGACGTTCACCGTCACGCTCAAGCCCGACCAACTCGCCGTCGTCGACTGGCTTTACCGCAACGGCGACATCGTCTTGCGTGATGACAATGAGGATGGCAGCGTGACCATCGCGCTCAAGGCCACGCACAGCGCCCGGCAGGAGATCGAAAGCCGATTGCGCCGTCAAAACAACGGGTAGGGGCGTTACTTCGCGCTTTTCGCTTGCTGCCAGAGCGCTTCCATCTCGTCCAGCGTCGCTTCTTCGAGGCTGTTTCCCGACGCTTGCAGCGTCCGCTCGACATAGTGGAAGCGCGATCGGAATTTTTCGTTGGTGCCGCTGAGTGCCGCTTCGGAATCAATTTTGAGGTGCCGGCCGAGATTGACGACCGCAAACAGCATGTCGCCGAACTCATCCTTGATCGGCGCGCTGTCGCCTTTGGCCAGCGCTTCGCGCAATTCGCCGATCTCCTCCTCTATCTTTTCGAGGATCGGTGCCGCCTCGCTCCAGTCGAAGCCGACGCGGGCGGCCTTTTCCTGCAGCTTGAGCGCCCGGGTCAGCGCGGGCAGCGCGACCGGCACGCTGTCGAGAAAGCCCTTGCCATGGTCTTCCGGGTCGAGCCCACGGGTGAGGCGCGCATTGCGCTTCTCCGCCTTTTCCTCTGCCTTGATCTTTTCCCACATGCCCTTGGCCATGCCGGCGCTGCGCGCCTTGTCGTCGCCGAAGACATGGGGATGGCGGCGGATCATTTTTGTGGTGATGGCCTGGACCACATCGCCGAATGAAAATTCGCCGGCCTCCTCGGCCATTTGCGCGTGGTAGACCACTTGCAGCAGGAGATCGCCGAGCTCATCCCGCAGATCGTCGAGGTCGCCGCGCGCAATGGCATCCGCTACTTCGTAGGCCTCCTCGATCGTGTATGGCGCGATTGTCGAAAAATCCTGCTCGATATCCCATGGGCAGCCGGTTTCCGGCGCCCGCAGCGCTGCCATGATCTTGATCAGCCGGGAAATGTCTTTCGAGGGTTTCATCTAGGAAACGCTATCCTGTACACGGCTGTGCGGCCAACGGCTTCAGCCGGTGAGGGCGCCTTGTCCACAGATGGGCCGCCAGACAATGATACGAAAGTGGAAGCCGGTTTCCGGAAGATCCTAGTTAGCAAAAGCATCAGTCGACCACGGAGACGATCGCCTTGGCGAGCGCATCCATGCCGTCCTCGGGCAGGCCAGCAACGTTGATGCGGCTGTCGCCGACCATGTAGATGCCATGCTCGGCGCGCAGCCGCTCGACTTGCGCTTCCGACAGGCCAAGCCGGGAAAACATGCCGCGATGGCTGGCGACGAAATCGAAACGGTCGGAGTTGGACTGCCGCCGCAGCGCCTCGGCGAACTGGACGCGCAGCCGCAGCATGCGCAGCCGCATCTCTTCAAGCTCTGCCTCCCAATCGGAACGCAATGCGGGGTCTTCGAGCACGATGCGCACCGCCGCCGCGCCGTGGTCCGGCGGCATCGAATACATGGCACGTGCCGCCGACAGCATCTGGCCCATCGCCAAATCCGCCTGCGCGCCGTCTTTCGCCATGATCAGCGCTGCACCGACTCGGTCGCGATAGACCGCAAAGTTCTTCGAGCAGCTCGAGGCAACGACCATTTCCGGAACTTTTGCCGCCAGAAGGCGCAAGCCGGCGGCATCCGCATCAAGCCCGTCGCCAAAGCCCTGATAGGCGATGTCGACAAAGGGCAGCAGGCCGCGCTCAACGACAAGATCGGCAATGGCAGCCCATTGCGAGATGTCTAGATTGGCGCCCGTCGGGTTATGGCAACAGCCATGCAACAATACGACGTCGCCAGGATTCGCGGTTCTCAATGCATTCAGCATGTCGTCGAAGCGAACCGCACCAGAAGCAGCGTCGAAATAGGGATATTCGCGTGTCTGCAGGCCAGCGGCGCGCATCACCGGCGTGTGGTTCGGCCATGTCGGATCCGACAGCCAGACCATCGCGTCGGTGCGGGTCCTTTTCAGCAGCTCTGCCACCAGCCGCAGCGCGCCGGAGCCGCCGGGCGCCTGTGCCGCACGAATGCGCGTCATGTCGGCGGCTGGGCCGAACACCAATCTGGCCATCGCCGCGTTGAAGGCGGTATCCCCGGCAAGGCCGAGATAGGTCTTGGTATCCTGGCCGTGCAGCAACCGCTTTTCGGCTTCGCGCACCGCGCGCATCACCGGCGTCTTGCCGTCGCGATCCTTATAGACGCCGACCCCGAGATCGACCTTGTCGGGACGCGGGTCGGCGCGATAGAGGCCGATCAAGGCCAGGATCTTGTCGGCAGGCGCGGGCTGGAGATTTTCGAACATCGATAAGTTTCCGTTGGCGGCGGAGTGATACGCAAACCGGCCATGCTTTGCCAGCAGTTTCATATGCGCCAACTCGGCGTCGGTTTGCCTTGAGGGCGGCCGATACTATCTGCCGGGCGAGGGCAGGCGCAATCTCCCAGAGAGAGCGCGGCGAGCCGAAAATTCGGGCAGAGCGGGATTAAAATTCCGACCTGCTCCGTAAACAGGACATGAAACGGCCGATGCCACGCTTCGACATTCTGGGACAGCTCGGTTCACTGCGCCGCTATGCACGCTCGCTGACACGCGACAGCGCCGATGCAGAGGATCTGGTGCATGATGCGCTGGTGCGTGCCTATGAGCGACGCGGCACCTTCCGCTCCGGCGGAAACCTTCGCGTATGGCTGCTGTCGATCGTCCACAACGCGTTCATCGACGGCTTGCGATCCCGCAAATCCGAAGTAATGCGCATCGAACAGGCCGGCTATCTCGCCGAGGCCAGCGTCCAGGCTGCGCAGGAACATTCGGTCCGTCTGGCACAGGTGCGCGACGCTTTTTTCACATTGCCGGAAGAGCAGCGTTGCGCGCTGCATCTCGTCGCCATCGAGGGGCTCAGCTACAGCGAGGCGGCCGAGGTTAGCGGCGTGCCGCTTGGCACGCTGATGTCGCGCATCGGCAGGGCACGTGCGGCACTCCGCGAGATGGAGGACGCGGCACCGGCACGGGCGAAAGGCCATCTGAAGATCGTCGGAGGTCGATGATGAACCAACTGCGCGATCCCGTAACCGACACCGATCTCGACGCCTATGTCGACGATCAGCTGGACGTGGCGCGTCGCATCGAGGTCGAGGCGTTCCTTTCGGCCCGGCCGGAGGCGGCCGCGCGGGTGATGTCCGACCTGCGGATGCGTGACGAATTGCGCGTAGCGCTTGCCGGATCGAAAGGCATGGCGCGGCCCGCGACGGCCGATGCTGCACGGCGGCTGGAGCGGGGATTGGCGCGCGGCCGCGTCCTTGGTGCTTTGCAGCGAGCGGCGGCAGTCGCTGTCTTCGTCGCCGCCGGCTGGCTTGCGAACGGGCTCATCGGACCGATATCGGTGACGGAAGTCGTCGCTTCGACCCATCCGCCCGCCTATGTGGAGGACGCGGTCCGGGCGCACCGCACGACGCTCGTGCGCGAGGCGATGTCGTCGCAACCCGAAGCGCCCGGCTACAATGCCGACGAAATTCGCGCCGCGACGGCGATCATTATGCCATCGCTGCCAGCGGACTGGACGGTCCGCGACGTGCAGATCTACCCATCGCAGTTCGGCCCGAGCGTCGAGATGGCTGTCAAGACGAAAGAGATGGGGCTGGTCTCGTTGTTCGCAACCAGGCCCGGGACATTCGACGTCGTCAAGCCGACTGTCGTTCCCTCGGGCGACGTTTCCTCAGCTTATTTCCAGATCGGCGAGGTCGCCTACGCGGTCGTCGCACGTAGAGATATCCAAGGCATAGATCTCACGGCCGAAGCGCTCGCCAAGACGCTTTACTGATCGACCTTCAAGAAGGAGAACCAAATGAACAATCTCGGATATATCGGGGCCGGAGCCCGAGCCGGAGCCGTCTACGACGAAGGCCTGCGCCGGCACATGCTGCGCGTCTACAACTACATGGGCCTTGGCCTCGTCGTTACGGGCGTGATCGCGTTCGTGGTGGCTTCCACACCCGCGCTTTACGTGCCGATCTTCTCCACACCGCTGAAATGGGTGGTTATGCTGGCACCACTGGCCTTTGTGCTCTTGTTCTCGTTCCGGATGCAGACGATGTCGGCGGCCGGCGCCCAGGCGATGTTCTGGGCATTCTGCGCGGTCATGGGGCTGTCGCTGGCTTCCGTGTTCCTGGTCTTTACCGGCACCAGCATCGCACGCACCTTCTTCATCGCCGCCACCATGTTCGGCGCGACCAGCCTTTACGGGTACACGACCAAACGCGACCTGACGCAGTTCTCGTCGTTCCTGATCATGGGCCTGATCGGCGTGGTGATCGCCAGCATCGTCAATATCTTCCTGGGCTCGACCGCGCTCCAGTTTGCGATCTCGGTGATCGGCATCGCCGTCTTCATCGGCCTCACCGCCTGGGATACCCAGACTATCAAGGAGCAGTATGCGGAAAACTTCGGTGCGGAATCACAGCAGAAGCTCGCTGTCTTCGGTGCATTCTCGCTCTATCTGAACTTCATCAACATCTTCCAACTGCTGTTGAACTTCACCGGCGAGCGCGAATAGCCGGCGTCGGACCACGACCGGAGGCGGATATCATGGACAGAAACGATCAACAGGCGATCGGACACCTCTTCGAGAAGTTGGCAAATGTCGAGCGCCAGGCGCCGCCGCGCGATGCGGAAGCAGAGCGCTTCATCCAGGATCAGATCGGTCAGCAGCCTGGCGCGCCATATTACATGGCCCAGACGATCGTGGTGCAGGAGCAGGCCTTGAACGCAGCTCAGGCACGCATCGAAGAACTGGAAGAGCAGGCGCAGCAGCCCGCCAGTGGTGGACCGCTCAGCAGCTTCTTCGGCCGCAGCGGCGGCAGGCGCTCAGGCTCGGTTCCGCGGGTAGGGCGCGCCGCCTCCGTTGCAACTGAAGGGTCGCAGGACACGCCACAGCGGGCAGGCGGCGGTTTTCTTGCTGGCGCTGCGCAGACCACGATGGGCGTGGCCGGCGGAGTGCTGCTCGGCAACGCGATCGCCGGCATGTTTGGCGGCAGCGAAGCGAAGGCAGCTGAACAGCCGACGCCGCAGCCCGACGAAGCCGATCAGGCAGGCGATGCCAGCTCCGACAATGGCGGTGACTTCGGTGATATGGAGTTCTGACGAGCGACCCAGACTGTGCCTGTGCCGGCGCTGGTGACGATTGCGGGTCAGCATAGGCGAGATGGCGAGGGCAGCATCCGGGAAGCGAGCCCTCGCCGGCGGCTAATAACCCAGGCGCTTCAGTTCAGTCTTGACCGCTGCGATCGTCTTGAAGCGGAAGTGCTTCGTTGTGCCGTCGCGCCAATGGCAGTCGCATGTGGCGTCGAACTTCCGGGTCGCTTTCAATTGAGTCAGCGCCTTCTGGCCTGGCTTTGGACCGTCGAAGATGCGAACTTCGTAGAGCGTTCCTTCGACATCGTAGTGCATCTGAGCCCAGGAAAGTATCACGATCAGTTCCTTTGCCGGGTCGTGGTCGGCGTTGGCGAGGCCGAGCGCTATGTCCGGTGTGTCGCCCTCTTGTTCACCGATCGTGACCTGGATTGCGCGATATCTGTTGTCAGCTAGCCGTTGCAGCGCGACGAGCGGGCGTTCCGGATAGTCCTCAGCGGTCTGGTAATCGACGAAGAGTGTCTGGAGGCCGCTCCAACTCACGGCTGTGGTGTGCGGATCAGCATTGTCGGCGAACCCAACAACACGTTTGGCGAAAGCCAGGTCGTTCTCGCCTGGCGCACGATCAAGGTCCTGCGCTCGCGCGCCAGTGAGCGCGCAGGCGAGGGTGAGGACGAAACTTGTGAAGAGCCAAAGTCGCTTCATGATTCGCAACCCTAGCATGCCGGTTGCGAATCTTCGCGCCTGGCCGTCGGCAGCGGGATGTGGAACTCCCGCGCGCACCAGTCGCATAAGATAGATTATGGAACTGAAATGGCGGATAAGGATGTGGCGTGGAAGTGGCACCGGCGAGCCGCTGGGCCGCTTTTAGAGCGAGAATTGAGACCCCACTCAGAAACCCAACCGTAAAAACTCGATCCTTCACGCTGATTCGTAAGGGATTTCGATCGTCATGCCATCATAAGCAGGCTCGACGTTGGCCGGCGTCTCGGCCATTACCGTGGCGTAGTCGAGTGGCACATGCATATGCGTCAGCACCGCGTTCTTCGGCGCCAGTCTTTCGATCCAGCCAAGCGCCTGGCCAAGCGACAGATGGCTCGGATGGACGGTGTATTGCAGCGCGTCGATGACCAGCACGTCCAACCCGCGCAAACGCTCGGCGGTCGCGTCCGGAAAGTCGCTGACATCAGGGCAATAAGCCAGCCCGCCGATGCGGAAACCCAGCGAGGTGATGTCGCCATGAAGCTGCAGCAGCGGTTCGAGGGTGAGGGCGCCGCCCTCGCCCTCGATTACCACCGGCCTGTCGTGGTCGATGATATGGGCGTTGACGATCGGCGGATACGAACTGCCTTTCGGCGTTTCGAAACAGTAGCGGAACGCCTCTCGTAAGCGCAGCATGGTGGCCTGATCGGCATGGATGTCGATCCGGTGGCGCTGCTCCAGTACGAAGCCGCGCAAATCGTCGATGCCGTGGATATGGTCGGCATGCGGATGTGTATAGACCACCGCATCGATGCGCCTGACCGATGCCAGCAGCATCTGCTCGCGGAAATCCGGGCCGGTGTCGATGACGACCGTGGTCCGGACGCCATTCGCCGCGATCCGCTCGACGAGCGCTGCGGTGCGCGTGCGCCGGTTCCGGGGGTTCGCGGGATCGCAATTGCCCCAATCGCCGGTGATGCGTGGCGTACCCGGCGATGAGCCGCAGCCGAGGACGGTAAGACGTAACCGGTCGCTCATAGGTCAGGCGCCCGGCGCGCTCGGGCGCGGCATTTTCCTGAACAGCCGGAAGAAATTATCCGTGGTGATATCAGCGATCTCGGCCTCGCTGAAGCCGATCGTCTCGGCCAGCACCTTGGCTGTATGCGCGACGTAGGCGGGCTCGTTACGCTTGCCGCGAAACGGGATCGGCGCCAGGTATGGCGCGTCGGTTTCGACCAGCAGACGGTCGCGCGGCACATCGGCGGCGACGGCGCGCAGCTCGGCCGAGTTCTTGAAGGTCAGGATACCGGAAAACGAAACGTAGCCGCCGAGCGCAACACCGATCTCGGCTAGCCTGCGCCCAGACGAAAAACAGTGCAGTATGAAGGGGAAGGCGCCCTTCCCTGTTTCTTCTTCGAGGATGTCAGCCATGTCGTCGTCGGCGTCGCGCGAATGGATGACCAGCGGAAGACCGGTCACGCGCGCCGCGGAGATGTGGGTGCGAAAGCCCTGAGCCTGTGCGTCGCGCGGCGCATGATCGTAGAAATAGTCGAGCCCGGCCTCGCCGATCGCCACCACTTTGCGATGAGCAGAGAGCCGCACCAGATCATCGACAGTGACGTCAAGCTCTTCCGCCGCATTGTGCGGATGGGTGCCAACCGAGCAATAGACCTCATCGAAAGTCTCTGCAATCTCAAGCACTTGGCTAAATCGCTTCACCCTCGTCGAGATCGTCACTATACGGCCGACGCCGGCCGCGAGGGCGCGGGCGACGATGGTCGCCCGCTCTTCGGCGAAATCCGGAAAGTCGAGATGGCAGTGACTGTCGACCAGCATCAGGCGCTTGTATCCGTTTGCTCGACATAGCGTGGAAATACTGGTTCCGGCGCCGGCAGTGCCGTACCGGATACCAGCGCATGACGTTCGGCGACATGCGCGAAGTCGCGGCTGTCCGCCGGCACTGCCAAAAGATCGAGCAGCTTTGCCGCTGAGCCTGGAATGAAGGGCTGGCACAGCAATCCGACACGCCGGATCACCTCAGCCGTCGTCCACAGCACCGTTTCCATGCGTGCCGGATCGGTCTTCTTCAGCGCCCATGGCTCCTGCCCGGCGAAATAGCGGTTGGCTTCGGCCACCACGCCAAAGATCGCCGCCAGCGCCAAATGGATGCCCTGGTCGGCCATCGTCCTGCGCGCCGTGACAAGGGCGGCATCTGCCTGATCGAGGATCGCCTTGTCGGCGTCGCTCAATTCGCCACGCTTCGGCACCACGCCGCCGCAGTTCTTGGCGATCATCGACAGCGAGCGCTGCGCCAGATTGCCGAGATCGTTGGCAAGGTCGGCATTGGTGCGGCTGACGATCGCATCATGGCTGTAGCTACCGTCCTGACCGAACGGCACTTCGCGCAGGAAGAAATAGCGCACCTGGTCGAGACCGTAGTGCTCGATCATGGCGAACGGGTCGATGACGTTGCCGACCGACTTCGACATTTTCTCGCCGCGGTTGAACAAAAAACCATGCGCGAACACGCGCTTCGGCAATTCGATGCCAGCCGACATCAGGAAAGCCGGCCAGTAGACCGCGTGAAAGCGCACGATATCCTTGCCGATGACATGAACGTTTGCAGGCCAGAAAGACCATCTCTCGCTGGCCGGATCCGGATAACCGGCAGCGGTGATGTAGTTGGTCAGTGCATCGACCCAGACATACATCACATGCTTGTCGTCGCCCGGGACCGGCACGCCCCAGTTAAACGTGGTGCGCGAGATGGACAGATCCCTGAGGCCGGATTTGACGAAGCTGACGATTTCATTGCGCCGCTCCGCCGGCCCGACGAATTCCGGGCTGTTCTCGTACAGTGCGAGCAGCCTGTCCTGATAGGCGGAAAGCCGAAAGAAATAGCTTTCTTCTTCGGTCCATTCGACAGGCGAGCCGAGCGGTTCGCGGCGCACGCCGTCGTCGCCGACCTTGGTTTCGGCCTCGTCGAAATAGGCTTCCTGCCGAACCGAATACCAGCCGCTGTAGCGGTCGAGGTAAATGTCGCCATTCTCAGCCATGCGTGTCCAGATCGCCTGGCAGGCCTTGTAGTGCCGGTCCTCGGTCGTTCGGATAAAAACGTCGTTCGAGCAGCCGGTCGCTTCGAGCATCGAACGGAAGATCGCCGAATTGCGATCGGCAAGCGCCTTCGGCGTCAGGCCTTCGGCGTCCGCCGTCTGCTGCATCTTCAAGCCGTGCTCGTCGGTCCCCGAGACAAAGAAGACGTCCTTGCCGTCGAGCCGCTGGAAGCGGGCAAGCGTGTCGCTGGCGATCACATTGTAGGCATGGCCGATATGCGGCTTTCCGTTCGGATAGAAAATCGGCGTCGTGACGTAGTATTTTTCGCGTGACATGGATGAGCCGTCATGAATGTCTGAATGAAAGATGTCGCGGTGAGATATCGCATCGAAACGGCAATTGCCATCCGACGCCAATGTGGTGGCTTCGAAGTTTCCTGCGATTGATTGGGATCAATGCTCAGGGGCTTCCAAAGCCACGCCAGCGGCCGTCACATTCGCATTGCAGAATTCAGGCGGTCGATCATGGTCAGGGCGTGCTGCTTTTTGTCGAGATTGTAGGTCTCGGTTTCAGATATAGCGTTCAAAGCCTCGTGCCAAGTATCCGACAGCGTTTTGGCCCGCGCGAGATCGCCGGCGAGCGCGGCCTGGCTGGCGCCGGCCGACAGCAGGTCGAGCGCGCGGCGATTGAATATCTCGAATGGGATTGCCTGGTCGCGGCCGGCGACCGCCTCGGCAAGACGGTAGGCGCCTGCGACATCTATCTTTTTGGACATCACCAGGGCATCGAGGGTGGCGGCGATTTCAAGCCCGCCATACTGCGTCAACAGGATCGCGTTGCGCGCGCTGCCCCCTGCCCGCTCCGCCAGCGCCGCGCGCGCCGCAGGATCCTCCGGTGGCGGCGGCTCGATGCCCTCCAGAACCGCCATCAAGCTCTTGGCATCGAGCGGGGCCAATCGCACCAGCTGGCAGCGCGACCGGATCGTCGGCAGCAAACTGCCCGGCGCATGGACGATGAGGATGAACAAGGTGCGCGCGGGTGGCTCTTCAAGATTCTTCAGCAAGGCATTGGCAGCATTGGTGTTCATGTCGTCGGCGGGATCGACGATAACCACCCGGTAGCTGCCGTCGTGCGAGGTCAGCGACAGAAAGCGGCTGACCTTGCGGATTTCGTCGACCGTGACCACTGTCTTGAAGCTCTTGGTCTTGTCATTCGCGGGGCGTGTAAGATGCAGAACCGAAGGATGTGCCCCGGTGGCGATCTGGCGAAACAGCGACGAAGCCGGATCTGGAACGGCAAGGCTTTCCGGCGCCTGCTCGAAGGCCGGGTGCTTCAACAGATGATGCGCCAGATGAAAGGCCAGCGTCGCCTTGCCTATGCCCACCGGTCCGGCAAAGATCAGTGCGTGCGGCAGCTTTCCCGAGCGGTAAGCGGTGGCGAGCATGTTGGCCGCCTGCGGGTGACCGACAAGACGCGGCGTCTCGGATGGCTCGGGCACCCCGTCCAGCGTATCGTGCTGTTCGGGCGCGATGCGTTCGAAAATCATGCCGGCGCCGCCTGCCTTCTTTGCGCCGGCATCATCCTCTCGAGAGCCGCGAAGACGATGGCGGTAACGATATCCTCCACGGTGTCGGGGTCGGCTGACGCATCGACGACGACGCAGCGTTCGGGTTCAGCTGCGGCGATCGCGAGAAACGCCTCGCGCCGGCGTTGGTGGATGGCCAATGTTTCCTTCTCGAAGCGGTCCGGTCCGTCACTGCTCCCCCGCCGGGCGGTAGCGCGCCTCAGGCCCTCGGCGGGGTCGATATCGAAGATCAGCGTCATGTCCGGCACCATGCCGTTGATGGCGACCTTCTCCAATGCGTCCATGAATGCCGGGTCGAGGCCGCCGGTGACGCCCTGGTAGACGCGCGAAGAATCCATGAAACGATCGCAAAGCACGACCGAACCGCGCTCGACCGCCGGCCGGATGACCTGTTCGACATGGTCGGATCGCGCAGCGGCGAAAAGCAACGCTTCCATCTTGGGGCCGAACGGCTCGGCTGCGCCTGAAAGCAGGACATGCCTGACCGCCTCCGCGCCCGGCGAGCCACCCGGCTCACGCGTCACCAGCACATCGTATTTCTTGGCGCGCATCTTCTTGGCCAGCCGCTCGATCTGCGTCGACTTGCCTGCTCCTTCGCCGCCTTCAAAAGTGATGAAAAATCCGCGCGCCAAAGCCTTTGTCCATACTTCGGGGACCGTATAGTCCGGGCGGGAAAAAAGGTCCACCGCGACGGTGCTAACGCAGCCAGCCGACGGCCAGTTCCTTGGCGGCGTCGAGCGCGCGCTGCGGCAGCGAACCGACACCGATCGACTCGGCGGCAAACAGCGGCGTCTCCTGGCTCAGAGTATCGCCGATCCAGACGCGCAGCGTACCGACCGGCTGCCCCTCCTCCACCGGCGCGGCAACCGGTCCGTCATAGACGATCCTGGCGGTGAGCTTGTCGCGGTTGGTGATCGGCAGGAAGATCTGCACCGGTCCTTTTGCCTTTAACGCGACTCCGGATTTGGCGCCGCCAAAGACCTGGGCTTCGCCAACCACTTCGTCCTTGGCGAATACTTCAGTCTTCTCGAAGGAGCGAACGCCCCAGTCGAGCAGCTTTCGCGCTTCCTCAGCACGCTCGCGGTCGTTTGCCAGGCCGCTCATCGCCGCGATCACCCTTGTGCCGTTGTGGCTGGCCGAGCCGACAATGCCGAACCCGGATTGCTCGCTGGCGCCGACCGCGAGCCCGTCGGCGCCTATATCCATGGCCAGCAGCGGATTGCGGTTCCTCTGGGAAATCTTGTTCCAGGTAAAATCCTTCTGGCCGTAATAGCGGTAGAGATCCGGGTAGTTGCGCCAGATATGCAGCGCCAGAAGTGCGAGTTCGCGAACGCTCGTTTGCTGCCCATCTGCCGGCAGACCGGTGGAGTTGACGAAGGTCGATTTCTGCAAGCCGATCTGGCGGGCACGCTCGGTCATCTGCGCCGCGAAGTTTGCCTCGGACCCCGCGATTCCTTCAGCGATGACGATACAGCCGTCATTGGCCGCCTGCACGGTCACGCCCTGGATCAGGTCTTCAAGCCGGATCGTCGACTTGAGTTTCGCGAACATAGTCGATGTCCCCGAAGGAGCGCCGCCCTTGCGCCAGGCGTTTTCGCTCACCACGAAGGTGTCATCGAGCGTCATGCGCCCCGATTTGATGGCGTTGAAGACCACTTCCATCGTCATCAGCTTGGCCAACGAGGCCGGCGGGATCAACCTGTCGGCGTCCTTGGAAAACAGCACGGTTCCGGTTTCGGCATCGATCATGAAGGCCTGCGCGGCCTTGGTCTCGAAAAGCTGTGCTGAGGCCGGCGCAAGCGAGAGCAGCAGCAGCAGGCCGAGCGCCATAAGCCCAGTGAAAGGGTGAAAAAATTTCATCAGATTCGACCAGTGAGCCGGCGCTCTTGCACGTTGGCAGAAGCTATCAGGCTTTTGCCTGGCGGATCAATCGCGCACGAAAAACCAGGCAGCCCCGAGCTCAATTGCGTACAGCAAGCGCATCCGGCGCACCGTGCGACCACGCTGCCTGCAGCATCTCGTCCAGGCTGCCACGGCCGTCGGCATAGAGGTTGACCGAGTACCAGTCCTTTCCTTCAAGTTCCGAGCGCTGGATTTCGGTCTTGCCGAAGCTGGAAAGCTGGGTCGCCACCTGCTCGGCTTCGGCGGCATCCTCGAACGAACCCGCCGCGACATAGTCCGTGGGCGACTGGATTGGAGGAGCTTGCCGCTTCCACGATTGAAGAAGCTCGGCGGGCGACATGCCGGTGTCGTCCAGCTCGGCAAACGCGTTGGAGGCGCGCTGCACGCGCTCGTCGGCGTAAGACAGCGACGCCATGGTGAATGGAGATTGCGCCGGCAGGTTGATCTCCGGACGCTCCGGCACGATCGGGCCGAAATCGGGCAGTACAATGTCTCCCGAAGCAGACGCTTGCACCGCTATGACAGGCCCTGCATCGGATCCCTGCCCGGTATTCGTCAGCTGACCGGGGAACGGCACGGCTGCAGCGCTCACCGCCAGGCTTGGCGACGGCCCATTCATGGCGACCATGACACCGCTGGGCAGACCGTCCGACGGATCCGGCGCCCTGTTGCCTGGACGATACGAAGCCATAAGATACTGCCCGTCATTGCCTTCGAGCGGCGCACGGCCGACATATTCGACCTTCACCTCGGCCGTACCGATATTGGCATAATCGAGCATTTCAGCAGCGCGCTTCGACACATCGATGATGCGTCCATCATGATAGGGTCCGCGATCGTTGACGCGCACGATCACCGAGCTGCCGGTCTTCATGTTGGTGACCCGCGCATAGCTCGGGAGCGGCATAGTCGGATGCGCCGCCGTCAGATCTGCCATGTCGTAGACTTCGCCATTGGCGGTCAACCGGCCGTGGAACGCCTCACCATACCAGGACGCTAGGCCAACCTTGGCGTAACGTTTGTCTTCCTTCGGATAATACCACTTGCCGCGCACCTGATAGGGCTTGCCGAGCTGGTCGCGCCCCCGAGACGTCTTGAACATCACGCGCGGGCTGGCTTTCACGCCATATTCGGCTTCGGAAAAATATTCCTTGGAGCGAGGTTTCTTGTTGACCATCGCCTTTTGCTGCGGCGCGGCACATGCCGCAAGAAACGCTGCCGACAAGGCCAACAGCGCGAAAGCGAAAGCGCGACGAAGACGCGGGCGCGCCGTGGTCTGCATATTTTGATTGCCCCTATAGCATCGACGAAGGCACCGCAGCATAAACGTCAGCGATGCCAAAGCACCCACTCCAGAAACGCCGGCAACGCCCTACCCCAATGCTTTTTGTGCGCAGGAATTGTTTATCACCGTATTAACCGATTGTGGTCGGAACCGGGCGAGATTGTGGCGCGGACCGTCTCGCCGGTCGGGATGAAGCCATCGCTTAGATCAGCAAAACGCCGTTCGTGGCGGGCTTTGAACCTCGCCTGGCGTGTCTGCGAGCGCAGACTCAGGGACCGAAGATCACGAGCTCGGTGAACGTCAGATCTCCAGGTGTGGGTGGTCTGGGACCCTTGAAGTATTTCAGCCCCTTGTTGGGGCGGTACCATCCCACCAAACCTGGAATCGGCTCCTTGGCGTCGACAAAGCAAACCAGGATTCCGCTTCGCAAGAGAAAGCGCCCCATGGCACCGGCGCAGCGGCTCAAATCCGCGAGCGAGCGGCAATAGATGACCTGATGGCAGCGGATAAGACCGTGCAAAATCCGGCGCGGCATCAACACCAGGGGGAACGCTGCTCCGTCGCAGATGCAGATCAACGACAGGCACCCCAGCGCGGCGTGTTCCGAGAGTATGTATCTCTCACTCTCGGGAAGCATCGCCAGTTCCGGAAGATCGGGACGCACTTCGACCACGCGACATGGCCGCGGCGCCGAACTTAAAGCCGGCAAGAAGGTAAATTGTCCGCTGGAGAAGAGCCGAAAGCCGAGCGCCCGGTTGGCTTTCAATGTCGCTTGCGCCGGCGAAATGTTCGTGTAGGTCACGTCCTTCCGCTTGAGAACCGCCGCAACCAACATGGCGCCATAGGAACGGAATTCTGCGTCGACTGACCAGCTCGAAAGATTGCAGCGGATTTCCTCGCTCTCCGACCCCTGGTAGCGCGCATAAAGGGTGAGCACAACGCCGACGATCCGATCGGCATGCTCCAAAGCAAAGCCATATTGTGGGAACTCGGCAACCGCAGGCCGCTTTGACAAACGCGTCAGAGCCCGGATCCAGTAACTTCGGTTACGCGCCGGAAAGCCCCTGCACAGACAATCGACCACTCCCTCCCAGTCGGTTTCACGAATTGGTCTGCAGCGAAGACCGGGCGGGAGAGCGCCAAGTACGGCCAAAATTCAACTCCAGAAGACGATTTTACTTACATGTGCCTAATGCGCCCAACATATCAGCGCGCAACGATTAATAGTCCGTGCGGGTTTTAAAAACGATTTTCCACACTCAGCACAAACAGCTCGCCATGACGCTGCTCACCGTCCTGGATCGCGCCGAAAGGTGCGGCCGCCACGGTTGACTTGGCGTTGAATGCGGCTTTACAGGAATGGAGCGCGAACCGATCGGGGACCGTCCTGGTGCCAATCCGGTACCGACAGCTCGAACCCGCTCCTCTCGCGATATCCTAAGTGATTGAAAAATCACCCTGGAGGGATGGCCGAGCGGTTTAAGGCACCGGTCTTGAAAACCGGCGTGGGTGCAAGCCCACCGTGGGTTCGAATCCCACTCCCTCCGCCAGTGACGCTCTTTATCCCGAAAGCAATCTCCCGGGCTTGCATCGAGATGACCGGGACGCGAGCGAGCCCCCGATCGGATTGATTTTTGCGCCGAAATATGGTGCTTCTCCCGCCCATGAATAGGTTATTTTTTGCGCTCCTCGCATGGATGGCGCTGCCTTGGCCGGCCAGCACGGGTGCTGCGTTTCGCAGCAAACGACAATGGTACCGGTTGAAATTCAAATGCGAGACAGCGCCGGACCATATGGAAGTCCTGCAGCTCCGCTACCGGATCGGTGATAAAATTCCGGAAAGCGACTGGCCCAAATACAATCTCTATAACTAGGCATTCGCGACCTGTGGCCGCATTTTGCCGGTGTTTCGGGCCGATCGTCGCAAACTCTGTATATTGCCGACCTTGTTCCAACCAGTCCCTTGACGCGCGGGAACCATACACGTTAGGCCCTCCAGGCATTCGACGCGAACGGTCGGCCAACCAGCAAGGGACTTCCAGTCGATGGAAATTTTCACTGCCGCGGGCTTCTCTGCCCTGCTCCAGGTCATCGCCATCGACCTCGTGCTTGCAGGCGATAACGCCATCGTCATCGGCCTGGCCGCAGCGGGCTTGCCGGTCGAGCAGCGCAAGAGAGCGATTCTCATCGGCGTGGTGGCGGCAACGGTGCTGCGCATCGGTTTTGCCGCGATCACCGTCACCCTGCTGCAGATTGTCGGCCTGCTGCTGGCCGGCGGCATCTTGCTGCTGTGGGTGTGCTGGAAGATGTATCGCGAGCTGCGCACGTCGCATGCCGACGAGATGGAGGCGACCGAAGCGCTGTCCAATTCCGATATCAACAGCGATGACATGGTGGCCGGCAAGGCGCGCAAGAAGACCTTGGGTCAGGCGGCATTGCAGATCGTCATCGCCGACGTTTCGATGTCGCTCGACAACGTACTGGCGGTCGCCGGCGCGGCGCGCGATCACTTCCAGGTGCTGGTGATCGGCCTCGTCCTGTCGATCGCGCTGATGGGCCTTGCCGCGAGCTTCATCGCCAAGCTGCTGCACCGCCATCGCTGGATCGCCTATATCGGCCTTTTGATCATCTTCTATGTCGCACTCGATATGATCTATCGAGGCGCGGTGGAAGTCTTCCCGCATGTCAGCAGTGCGGTGAGCTGACGCATCGACTCGAATTCGCATCGGCCGCGACTTCGATTTCGGCGAGCCTTCGGCGATGCCGGCGGTTGCGTTTCGCCGCAGCCGCTGCCCATACCAATGCGGCAACAACTGTGGTACTGCGCCGCCAATCCTGAATCCGGAAAAGCTTGATGTCCGCCCCTCGCGTCAGTTTCGTCAGCCTTGGATGCCCGAAAGCCCTTGTGGATTCCGAGCGCATCATCACGCGCTTGCGGGCTGAAGGCTACGAGATCGCCCGCAAGCACGACGGTGCCGACCTTGTCGTCGTCAACACCTGTGGCTTTCTCGATTCGGCCCGCGACGAATCGCTCAGCGCTATCGGCTCGGCACTTTCGGAGAACGGCAGGGTTATCGTCACCGGCTGCCTCGGCGCCGAGCCGGACGTCATTCGTGAAAGACACCCCAACGTCCTCGCCATCACTGGTCCACAAGCCTATGAAAGCGTTATGGCGGCAGTGCATGAGGCAGCACCGCCGAGCCACGATCCCTACGTCGACCTTTTGCCGCCGCAAGGGGTCAAGCTCACGCCGCGCCACTATGCGTATCTCAAGATTTCGGAAGGCTGCAACAACCGCTGCACCTTCTGCATCATCCCGGCGCTGCGTGGCGACCTCGTATCGCGGCCGGCCGCCGACGTGTTGCGCGAAGCCGAGAAGCTGGCCAAGGCCGGGGTCAAGGAGATCCTCGTCATCTCGCAGGATACCAGCGCCTACGGCATCGATATCAAATACCAGACCAGCATGTTCGGCGACCGCGAAGTGCGGGCGAAGTTCCTCGATCTATCGGAAGAACTGGGCAAGCTCGGTGTCTGGGTGCGCATGCACTATGTCTATCCCTACCCGCATGTCGCAGACGTCATCCCCCTGATGGCCGAAGGTAAGATTCTTCCCTATCTCGACATTCCGTTCCAGCATGCCTCGCCGCAGGTGCTGAAGAACATGCGCCGGCCCGCTCATGGCGAAAAGACGCTCGAGCGCATTCGCAGCTGGCGCGACGTCTGCCCGGACCTTGCCATCCGCTCCACCTTCATCGTCGGGTTCCCCGGCGAGACGGACGACGATTTCGAGATGCTGCTCGACTGGCTGGACGAGGCGAAGATCGACCGCGCCGGCTGTTTCAAATACGAGCCGGTCAGAGGCGCCCGCTCCAACGAGCTCGGCCTCGAGCAGGTGCCGCAGGAGATCAAGGAAGCCCGCTGGCACCGCTTCATGCAGCGCCAGCAGAAGATTTCGGCAACGCAGCTCACCAGGAAAATTGGCAAGCGACTGCCGGTCCTGATCGACGAGGCGCATGGCAATTCGGCCAAGGGCCGGACCAAATACGACGCGCCCGAAATCGACGGCTCGGTCCATATCCAGTCGCGGCGGCCACTGCGCGCCGGCGACATCGTCACGGTCAAGATCGATCGCGCCGACGCTTACGACCTCTACGGCTCGGCCGTCTGATTCAGTCCGAAATGAAAGGGCGCCTCGCGGCGCGCTTTCGTTACGATGTGCTTCCGGTTGCTTATTGCGGCAGCTTGTCGTCGACGCCCTTCACGTAGAAATTCATGCCGAGCAACGTGGCGTCGTCGGCGACCTCGCCCTCCTTCAGCCAAGGTGTGCCGTCCTGCTTGGCGATCGGCCCGGTAAAGGGGTTCCAGCCGTCGGCGATCTTCTTGGTGGTGGCTTCGGCCATCGCCTTGACGTCGTCGGGCATGTTGGTGAACGGCGCCAGCTTGACGGCGCCGTCCTTGATGCCGAGCCATACATTGTCGGGCTTCCAGGTGCCGTCGAGTGCCGCCTGGACCCGGCTGATGTAGTACGGGCCCCATTCGTCGGTCAGTGCGGTCAGCTGCGCGTGCGGTGCGAACTTGATCATATCGGAGGACTGGCCGAAGCCGTGCAGCTTGCGCTCCTCCGCCACCTGCAACGCAGCGGTCGAGTCGGTGTGCTGGACGATGATGTCGGCGCCTTGGTCGAACAATGCCTTGGCGGCGTCGGCTTCTTTGCCCGGATCGAACCAGGAGTTCACCCAGACGATTTTGGCTTTGAAGTTCGGATTGATCGACTGTGCGCCTAGCATGAAGGAATTAATACCCATCACCACTTCCGGGATCGGGAAAGAAACGATGTAGCCGGCGACCCCCGACTTCGATTGCTTGGCGGCGATCTGACCAAGTACGTAACGGCCTTCATAGAAACGCGCATTGTAGATGCCGAGATTTTTGGCGGTCTTGTAGCCAGTGGCGTGCTCGAACATCACCTTGGGGAATTTTTTGGCGATCTTCACTTCCGGGTCCATGAAGCCGAAGGATGTGCCGAAAATGATCTTGCATCCCTCGCGCGCCAGGCGCTCGAAGGCGCGGTCGGCATCGGGGCCTTCGGAGACGTTTTCGAGATAGGCGGTCTCGACCTTGTCGCCGAGTGCCTTTTCCACCTCGAGGCGGCCCTGGTCGTGCTGGTAGGAGTAGCCGAAATCGCCGATCGGGCCGGTATAGACCCAGCATGCCTTCAGCTTGTCCGCCGCCTCAGCTGAGGCCGCCAGCGACAATGCGGCCGTCGTCGCCAGCAGGGCAATAAGCAGTTTTTTCATTTTGTTACCTCTCTGAGTTAAGCCTTGGAGCTTCCGTCTTTTTGTTGTCAACGATCCGGAACGAATGGCTGGCCCAAGGAGGCCGGCGTGTTCATCATCGTCAAACGCTTGTTGCGTGAGATTAGAACGAGAACCACGACGGTTGCCAGATAGGGCAGCGAAGAAAGCAGTTGCGAGGGGACCGGAATGCCGAATGCCTGTGCATGAAGCTGGCCGATCCAGACCGCGCCGAAAATATAGGCGCCGGCCAGCACCCGCCACGGCCGCCAGGAAGCGAAGACGACCAGAGCCAGCGCGATCCAGCCGCGGCCGGCGGTCATGTTCTCCACCCATTGCGGCGTGTAGACCAGCGATAGGTGGCCGCCGGCTAGGCCGGCACAAGCGCCGCCGAAAATCACTGAGAGATAACGATAGCGGATGACATGGATACCAAGCGCATGGGCCGATGCGTGGCTGTCGCCGATCGAGCGCAGCGTGAGCCCGGTGCGGGTTCTGAACAGGAACCACATCACGGCAGCGGTCAGCGCGATCGAGATGTAGAAGATTGGATCCTGGCCGAACAGCAGCCTGCCGACGACCGGGATTGCGGTCAGGCCGGGAATGTCGAGGTTTGGCAGCCTCTCGCCAGGCTGGCCGACAAAATTCGTCCCCATCATGCCGGAAAGCCCGAGGCCGAGCAGTGTCAGCGACAGGCCGGTTGCCACCTGGTTGGTGGCCAGCGACAGCGTCATGACGGCGAACAGAAGCGAGAACACTGCCCCCATGGTGATTGCCGCCAACAGCCCTATCCAAGGCGAGCCGGTGAGATAGCCGGCGCCGAAACCGCCGACGGCACCCATGATCATCATTCCTTCGACGCCGAGATTGAGCACACCCGAACGTTCGACCACCAGTTCGCCGATCGCCGCGATCAGCAGCGGCGTCGCCGCCGTCGCGATCGTCAAGAGGATGTTGACGGTGACGTCCATCAGCGGGCTCCCTCCAGCTTCGGCGCTGCCTCGAGCTTCGGCGCGGAAAAGCCGATCAGGCGAATGCGGTAATGGATGAGCGTGTCGCAGCCGAGCACGAAGAACAAAAGCATGCCCTGGAACACGCGCGCCACCTTGTCGGAGATGCCGAGCGCGCTTTGCACTGCCTCGCCGCCCAGATAAGTCAGCGCCAGCACAAGGCCTGCGGCGACGATGCCGAGCGGATTGAGCCGGCCGAGGAATGCCACGATGATAGCGGTAAATCCGTAGCCGGGCGAAATCACCGGCTGCAATTGTCCGATGGCTCCCGAGACCTCCGAAATCCCGGCAAGTCCGGCCAGTGCGCCCGACAGCAGGAAGGCAAAGAAGACCATACGGTTAAGGCCAAACCCGGCGAAGCGCCCTGCCCTCGGGCTTGAGCCGAGCACGCGGACCTCGAAGCCTTTCAGCATACGGCTCATCAGGATCCAGATCAGTATCGCCGCGACCAACGCGAAGACAAATCCCCAGTTTGCCCGGCCGGATTCCGGGAGGAGTTCCGGCAGTATGGCCGAGTCGTTGAACTGGATGGTTTGCGGGAAACCGTGGCCCTGCGGATCGCGCCACGGCCCGCGTACGAGCCAATCCAGGAAGAGCTGGGCGACATAGACCAGCATCAGGCTGGTCAGGATCTCGTTGGTGTTGAAGCGCGTCTTCAGCAGTGCCGGGATTGCAGCATAGGCAGCCCCACCGACCATGCCGAAAAGAAGCATCAGCGGCAGCACCAATGGGCCTTCGAACTGCGGAAACAGCACAGGGAAGATCGAGCCGACAATGCCGCCCAGGATGAACTGACCTTCGGCGCCGATGTTCCAGATGTTGGCCTTGTAGCAGACCGACAGTCCGACCGCGATCAGGATCAGGGGGGCGGCCTTGATCGCCAGCTCATGCAACTGCCAGACCTGGCTGATCGGTTCGATGAAGTAGATGCGGAACGCAGTCAACGGGTTGACGCCGAGCAGCGCGAACATGATGGCACCGGCTATGATCGTCAAAACGAAAGCGATGAAAGGCGAGAGTGCCGAAAACAGCATCGAGCGCTGCGGGCGTTTTACAAGTTCGAGGCGCATCAAGCCGTCTCCAGCGTATGTTCGGCATGACCGGGTTCGGCGCCGCCCATCAGCAGCCCGATTTTCTCGAATGTCGCTTCAGCTATCGGCAGCGGCTTCGACAGTTCGCCATTGTGCATGACCGTGATCGCATCGGAAATCTCGAACAGCTCGTCGAGGTCCTGGCTGATCACCAGCACCGCCGAGCCGCTGCGCGCCAGTTCGATCAGCGCCTGGCGGATGTGGGCCGCCGCACCCGCATCGACCCCCCAGGTCGGCTGATTGACCACCAAGACGCTTGGCCGGCGGTCGAGTTCGCGGCCGACGATGAATTTCTGCAGATTGCCGCCCGAAAGGGCCGCAGCCTCTGGGTCCGGCGCGCTCTTGCGCACGTCCATTGCCTTTATGATGCGTTGAGCAGCGGTATAGATCGCATCGCTCTTGACCATTCCACCGGCGCCGACAAACATCTTGCCGTCGGTGGCGTGGCGCGACAGAAGCAGGTTTTCCGAAAGCTTCATGCGCGGTGCTGCGCCGTGGCCGAGCCGCTCTTCCGGAACGAAGGCAGCGCCCATCAGGCGCCTGCCGGTGATGGCGAGGCCGCCGGCATCCTTGCCGCGGATGCGGACCGAGCCGGTATCCTCCTGCAGCACCTCGCCGGAAACGGATTCGAAGAATTCACCCTGGCCGTTGCCGGCCACACCGGCAATGCCGATCACCTCGCCGGCCCGGACTTCAAGATTGATGTTCCTGAGCGGGATCGAGAACGGGGTCGCCGGCTTGCGGGTGAGTTCGCGGATTTGAAGCAGCACCGGCGCGGTCTCGATACCCTCGGCCGGCGCCCGCACCACGGCCTGGACCTCGTTGCCGACCATCATCCGCGCCAACGAAGACGCGGTTTCCTGGCGCGGATTGCAATGGCCGACCACCTTGCCGTGACGCAGCACGGTGGCGCGGTCGCAGATGCGTTTGACTTCTTCCAGCCGGTGCGAAATGTAGAGGATGGACTTTCCTTCCGAACGCAACCGTTCGAGCGTTTCGAACAGCTTATCGGCTTCCTGCGGCGTCAGCACCGAAGTCGGCTCGTCGAGGATGATGAGTTGCGGCGTCTGCAGCAGGCAGCGGATGATTTCGATCCGCTGACGCTCGCCGACCGACAGATCACCGACCAGCGATAGCGGGTCGAGAGGCAGGCCGTAACTGTAGGAGAGCGCCCTCGCCTTGGCCGCGATCGTGCTGATCGGCGAGCCGTCATCCAGCGACAGCGCGATGTTCTCCGCCGCCGTCAGCGCTTCGAACAGGGAAAAATGCTGGAAAACCATGCCGATGCCGAGCTTTTTTGCGGTGCCTGGGCTGGTGATCCTGACCGCCTGGCCATTCCAGAAAATCTCGCCAGAATTCGGTTCCAGCGATCCAAAAAGCATTTTCACCAGCGTCGACTTGCCGGCGCCGTTCTCGCCAAGCAACGCATGGATCTCGCCCTTGGCGATGTTGAGATCGACATGGTCGCAGGCTGTCAGCGTGCCGAATATCTTTGTGAGGCCGCGAACCTCAAGCAGGTTTGCGCCGTCCTGATCTGCACTCACGGTGCCTCCATCTGGTTTGCCAGACATGTTCTGTGTTCCCGCAAGCATCGTATGCGCGCCCTGCTCTCTACGGTAAGCGCCTCACGACTTGAAAGAGCTTCAAGAATTTCAGCGGAAACTCAAGCGGTAAAGAGCAGTTCGCAAGAACGGCGGCGTCGGCGGGCCGAAACTGCGGGCGCTCAAGGGATAAGTATCGTTGTCCCGGTGGTCCTGCGCCCTTCGAGATCGGAATGCGCCTTGCCGGCCTCGCTGAGCGCGTAACGCTGGTTGATCTTGATCTTGACGGCGCCGCTGAGCACCACGTCGAACAATGCGGCGGCGGAAGCCTCGAGGTCTTCGCGCCTGGCATTGTAGACGAACAGCGTCGGCCGCGTTGCGAACAGCGAGCCCTTCTGCGCCAGCAACGAGATGCTGAAGGGCGGGATCGGCCCAGACGATTGACCGAAGCTGACGAACGTGCCGAGCGGCCGCAGGCAATCGAGCGAGGCTGGAAACGTGTCGTTGCCGACCGAATCATAGACGACGTCGCATTTCTTGCCACTGGTGATAGCCGCGACGCCGGCAACGAAATCCTGTTCGCGATAGTTGATCACGTGGTCGAAGCCATGCGCCTTCGCGAGTTCGATCTTGTCGGTCGAGCTCGCGGTGCCGATCACCGTCGCGCCGAGATGCTTGGCCCATTGACCGAGGATCAGCCCGACACCGCCGGCCGCCGCATGAAACAGGATCGTGTCGCCGGCTTTCACCTTGAATGTACGGCGCAACAGATATTGGGCCGTCATGCCCTTTAGCATCATCGCCGCGGCCTGTTCGTCGCTGATGCCGTCCGGCACCTTCACCACTCGGTCGGCAGCGATCACGCGCTGCTCGGCATAGGCGCCGGTGGTCACGGCATAGGCGACGCGATCGCCGGGTTTGAGCCAGTCGACATCCGAGCCGACCTTCAAGACCACGCCGGCCGCCTCGCCGCCGGGGATCAGCGGAAATCCGCCCTGCGGCGGATAGAGGCCCGAGCGATAATAGACGTCGATGAAATTGAGACCGATCGCGCTGTGCTTGACCAGGATCTGTCCCGAGCCTGGCTGCCCGGGATCGGCGTCCTCATAGGTCAGGACCTCCGGACCGCCATGGGCATGGATGCGGATCGTTTTGGACATTTTCAGGCTCTCTTGGGATCAGGCTTTCTTGTCCGGCTTGGCGCCGAGATTTGGAAAGAACTGCATGATAGCGCCGATGCAGGCGAGGTAAAGCCCGGTGACCGTAATCCCGATCTTGATGAAATCGCTGACCTGCTCGCCCAGCACGCCGATCTGGTCGTAGAAGGAGGCAAGTGCCGCCTGCGCCAGCGCCAGCGCGCCGAAAGCGCACCAAAGCAGCGTCATGCCGAGATTGATTGGCCGCAGCCGCTTCACCCGCACCGGATGGATGAAATTGATCGGCACGAAGGTGAGAATGCCGGCCACCACGACCACGGCGAAGGAAACCCATTGTCCTGGTTCGATGACGAACAGCGTGAACACCACCATGTTCCAGACGACCGGAAAGCCTTTGAAGAAATTCTCCTTCGTCTTCATGCCGGTATCGGCATAGTAGATCGCGCTCGACACCACGATTATCGCCGCAGACAGGAACGACAGGCGCTCGCCCATGAAGCCGCGCTGATAGAGCGCGAAGGCCGGAATCAACACGTAGGTCACGTAGTCGATGATGTTGTCGAGCAGTTCGCCCGACCATGTCGGCAGGATTTCCTTGACGTCGAGCTTCCTGGCGATCGGCCCGTCGATGCCGTCGACGAAAAGCGCCAGGCCCAGCCACCAGAACATCGCCGTCCAGCGCTGCTCGCTTGCCGCCACCAGCGACAGAAACGCCAGGAATGAGCCCGACGCGGTCAAGAGATGGACCGAGAACGCCCGCGCCTGAGGCCATGTGACTTTCTTCTTCGGCCGCGGAATCCGGTCGGCGATTTTCCTGGCCGTCGTCTTCTTGCTCACGGGCCCCGCCAATCCAGCTTGCAGATTTCGGCCGAGCGGCCAGCAAAGTTCCAGTTGCGGCCAAAGGCCCGCATCTTGCTCTTGTCGGATTTGGCGACGATGATTTCCGGCGCAATCCAGTATTCCGAATTGCTGATGACCGTATCCTTGTCGCGATCCTTGCCGGTGATCGGCGTCACCGCACCATCGATAATCTTCGGTATCTGGAAGATACGTGTTTTCTCACGCGTCTCGTAGGTGATCGGCACCTGCTCGACGCCGAGGAACTGTCCGACCAGGATGGAGAGCAGCGATGTGGTTCCACCGGCCTTGCCGGTGAATATCTTCGTCAGTCCCTTCACAGCGTAAACCGAGGCGCGCTTGTCGATGAAAAGGCCGGCCGTCCAGTTGCCGCGGCTCATATAGCCGGGGATTTCCATGATCAGCCCAAGATTGAGACCGGACAGGTCGACCTCGCCGAAATGGCCGGCATCGATGCGGAACCCCGCCCAGGTTTGGCAATAGCCTTCCGTAGGCGGATGGTTGCCGAGCGACAGAACGCAAGGGCAAAAAACCGTGCAATTGCAGGAGAGGACGAGTTCTCCCTTCATTGCCCAGTTTTGGTCTGTCATCGAATTGTCCCCCTCATGTCGAGACTACTAGTAGCGCTGCTGCCCAGACAAGCAGTATCGCACCGGCCAGCCGCGTCGGCAGATTGCCTGCCGTCTGTTTTTCGACCAGGCTGAACAAGCCGATCAGCGCCATCCAGAACACGTTCATCACACCGACGGCAAACATTACCAGCATTAGAGCCCAGCAGCATCCAAGGCACCACAGGCCCTGCTTCATGCCGAGCCGCAAAATACGAATGGGCCTGGCGCTCCAGTTGGCGAACAGGACCGAGAACGGATTTCTGCACTTGTCCAGACAGACTCCCTTCAGCCAGCTGAACTGATAGAGACCAGCGATCGACAGCGCGGCTGCCCCGGCAATTCCAACCAGCGGATCGAGCATCTGCCCGGATGAGGCGAATGCATGGATTGCGAGCGTCAGGGCAGCGAACATTGCCGAGGCGACAAGCCAGACGCTCAAATATCCAGCGACCAGGATCAGCGGATGGACGGCCGGCTCCCTCTTGATCCGGGCGGTATCCGCGATCTCGCAATAGGTGCGGATCATCGGCGCCGCGGAGGGCAGCATGGTCGCGATGGCCATCAACAGCCACATCGCGGTGAGTGCCCCGCCTTGCGCGCCTAGGCTTGCGCGAAGCGGCGCCGGCGCAAGGCAGAGGGCGAAGAAACGCGCAAGGAAATCCGGCAACGGCAGTAGCTGCAGGTATTCCAGCACGGCGTCGCCGGGTACGTCGGCGCCCGGGAGCCGGCTCACCGCCCCCCGAACTGCCATTGCGCCGAGAAAGAGCCAGGCAAGGGCAACGCCCATGCCGGCAACAACGCTCACGGTCAGTCGAGGGCTGCGCGCAACGCTCGCCATCGCGCGGCCGGTACCGTCGAGGTGGCTGAAATCGTCTTGTTGGCCGGTCATGGCAACCGAATGGGCCGAATCGCCGCGTTGATCAAGCGGCATCACCTGACCTATATGGACCAGCAGGTCGGACAGGCCTCACCTCGCAATCCGGAAGCCGAATTTGAACCACCGGGAAACAGCACGGATACTGGTCGCCGGCAGCGGCCCTGCGGGGCTGATCGCGGCGCTTGGCTTTGCCGAGGCGGGCTTTCCCGTGACGCTCGTCGGACCCGACGCTGCCGGCCCCGACGGCCGGACGACAGCCTTGATGAACCCTGCCCTAAAGATGTTCGAACGGCTAGGGATCTTCGACGGAATCAGGCCGCACGCAGCGCCGCTCAAGGTGATGCGTATCGTTGACGCAACCAACCGGCTGATCCGCAGCCCGACAGTGACCTTTCGCGCCAGCGAGATCAACGAAGAGCAATTCGGGCTGAACTTGCCCAACAGCGTTCTCAACCGCACGCTAGCCGAGGCTGTCGCGCATTCGGGCATCGAATGGCGAAAGTCGATGGTGGAGGCATGGCGCCTCGATGCCGACCATGCACATGCCGTTCTCGCCGACGGTAGCGAGATCGAGGCATCGTTGGCAGTTGCCGCCGATGGCCGTCAATCGCCGGCCCGCGAGGCAGCCGGCATCCGGACCTCGGTCCGATCCTTTCCGCAGGCGGCGCTGGTGCTCAATTTCGGTCACCGCAGCGACCATGCATTCACCTCGACCGAATTCCACACCGAGACCGGTCCGTTCACACAGGTTCCCCTGCCCGGCAACCGGTCCAGCCTTGTCTGGGTGCTCGAACCCGAAATCGCCAAGGATCTTGCAGCACTCGACGAGGCGGAGCTTTCGACGCGGGTCGAACAGCGGATGCAATCGATGCTGGGCCGCGTGTCGGTTGAGCCCGGCCGGCAGGTCTACCCACTTTCAGCGGTGAGCCCGTGGCGGTTTGCGCATCGCCGCGTGGCACTTGTCGGTGAAGCCGCCCACGTGTTTCCCCCAATCGGCGCGCAAGGGCTTAATCTCGGCATCCGGGACATTGACGACCTGATTGGTACCGCAAGCAGAAACCGCTCGGACCCGGGCGCCGCCCAGGCGCTTGCAGCCTATGATTTCAAGCGGCGGCCGGACATTCTGGCGCGCAGCAGCGCGGTCAACCTACTGAACATGTCGTTGCTTTCCGACATGCTGCCGGCCCAGCTGATGCGCAGCGCTGGTCTTGGCGCGCTTGAGGGGTTTGCGCCGTTGCGGGCGTTTTTCATGCGCGAGGGTCTTCGACCCGGCAGCGGTTTTGCGGCGTTTTTTGGCGGATTGCGAAAAGCGGCCGCGCGATAGCGATCGTGGCGCCGCCCTTGATCCGCATCTTGTGATGCTCAAACCGGCATCAGTTGATCGGGATTGAATTGACGCGGCGTCTGCGCCAAATAATGACGATGTCGACCGTAAGGTCTGGGCCGATCTTTGCCTGACCGGTGCGTAAGAATCTAAAGTCCTGGAGCGTTTCCTTGCGTGTTCCAGGATGCGTGGCGTTCAAGAAGTTCAAGTGGTGAGTGCGATGAAGACAGCCAAATTCTCGATCGGACAGGTGGTTCGCCACCGGCTGTTTCCGTTCCGCGGCGTCATTTTCGACGTCGATCCGCAATTCGCCAATACCGACGAATGGTACGAGGCGATCCCCGCTGACGTGCGGCCGCGCAAGGACCAGCCCTTTTATCATCTGCTCGCCGAGAATTCGGAGACGGAATACATCGCCTATGTGTCCGAGCAGAATTTACTCGAGGACCGGTCGGGCGAACCGGTCCGGCATCCGCAGATTGGTGAAATGTTCGACAAGAAGCCCGACGGGCGCTACGAGCCGAAGCACCAATTGAGACATTGACTTAGTCGGGATCTGGCTGGGCTCGGACAGGCTTGAGACAAGTCTGGACCCGATAATCAGCCGATTCAATAAAAAAGCGGGGCATGAACCCCGCTTTTTGTTTTGTTCGAAAACCCGTCGATCAGTTGGCGGCCTTCGCCTTTTCCTGTTCTTCCTTGAGCTTCTTGGCAAAATCCTGATTGTTCTTGGCGACGAACTCCTGGAGCTTCTTCTGTCGGTCCTCGATGTCCGACTGCTGCAGCGGCGGGCCGTCGAAGGCGCCGCTGAAGCCGGTCAGCGCGATCTTGATCGGGTTCGGCTGGTTCTGGAAATTGACCGAGGTCAGCGTCAGGTTCGAACCTTTCTTGAAGGACGCGACGAGCTGATCGGTCAGCGGCACTTCCGCCACGCAGCGATCCGGGAAACAGATCACGTACTCGAGCTTCTGCGCCTTGCCGGCGTCGATCTGGAGGCCGATGCCGGGAGGAACCAAACGGCCGGTCGGAACCGTCACCTGGAACACCTTGCGGTTCACCTTGCCCTTCAATTCGATCAGGCTGACGCCGGTGATGAGCTGACCATTGCCGGCGGTGGTGATGTTCTGGACATTGCAAATGTCGACATCTTCCTGCTTGGTGCAGGCCTTGAACCAGCCTTGCGGAATCTGCTGTTGCTGCTGCGCGACAGCAGCGGGAATCCCGGCGCCCAGAATGCCGACCACGCCAGCGGCCATGACCGACAGGCGGTACGCGTTGCTGTTCAGGCTCGTCATGTCGTGCATTCCTCTCAAATGATCCCGGGACCGGCTTTTTTCATGCCGTGTGGTCCAGCTACCTGTTGCCGAAATGAGGCAACAGAATGACTTCGGACGGCGTGTTACACTGCAAGCGACGCCGAATCCAGCCCGGGCCACGCGAATCTTGGCCGAGGGACTGGGTTGAGGGATTGGCCGGTGCACGACCGGCTCATGTATGCTGCGCATCGAATCGGGAAGGAGACGGTCATGGGCCGCGTTGTCGTTTGGCTGATCGCCACAATCTTGTTTGTCGGCCTTTCCCTGCAGCCGGCCCTGTCGGAACCGAAGCACGCGCTTGCCATGCAGGGCGAGCCGGCGCTGCCGGCCGACTATGATCATTTCAACTACGTCAATCCCGACGCGCCGAAAGGCGGCAGCATTACCTATTGTGTCGTCGGCAGCTTCGACAATCTCAATCCGTTCATCCTGAGAAGTCTGCGCACCACCGCGCGCGGCATGATGGATCAAGCTTTTGGCAATCTTGTCTTCGAGCCGTTGATGCAGCGCAACTACGACGAGGCCTTCAGTCTCTACGGCCTGCTCGCCGATACCGCCGACATGGATCCCGAGCGCAAGAGCATCGAATTCCACCTCGATCCCAGGGCCAAATGGTCGGACGGCGAGCCGGTGACGCCGGAAGACGTGTTGTTCACCTATGATGTCTTCACCGAGAAGGGCCGGCCACCTTACAGCCAGCGAATGAAAGCGATCGCCAAGCTCGAAAAGACCGGCGACCGCAGTGTGCGCTTCACCTTCAACGAAAAGGCGGACCGCGAATTTCCCCTAATCATTGCGCTGACGCCGATCATCCCGAAACACGCGTTCAACAAGGACACTTTCGACAGGACGACGCTGAAGCCGGTGATCGGCAGCGGGCCTTACACGGTGGCGCAAGTCGTGCCCGGCCAGCGCATCGTGTTCAAGCGCAATCCGGACTATTGGGGCAAGGACGTGCCGTCCAAGCGCGGCTTCGACAATTACGACCAGATCACCATCGAGTATTTCCTCAACGCCAACGCCAAGCAGGAAGCGTTCAAGAAAGGCATCTGCGCCATCGACGACGACAGCGACCCGGTCAAACGCGAGCGCGATCTCGACTTTCCGGCCTTCCACAGGGGCGAGGTCATCGCCGAAACTTTCGATACCGGCATTCCGCCGGTGTTCAACGGTTTCCTGTTCAACACGCGGCTGCCGAAATTTTCCAATCCGATCGTGCGGCGCGCGCTCGGCATGCTCTACGACTTCGAATGGGCCAACAAGAATCTGTTCGGCGGCAAATACACGCGCACGATGAGTTTTTGGCAGAATTCCGAGCTGTCCGCGCTCGGCCACCCGGCCAGCGAAAAGGAAAAGGCCCTGCTGGCCCCCTACCCCGGCCGCGTGCCCGCAGATGTCATGGACGGCACCTACAGGCCGCCCGTTACCGATGGCTCCGGCCAGGACCGCAAGGTGCTGAAGGCGGCATTCGAGCTGCTGAAGAGCGCGGGCTATACGGTGCAGGACGGCGCGATGCTCGATCCCCAGGGAAAGCCGTTCGGTTTCGAGATCCTGACCGCCTCGCAGGACGAAGAGCGACTTGCCGCTATCTATCAGCGCACGCTTGAGAAGCTCGGCATCGATGTCAGCATTCGCAGCCTCGACGGCGATCAGATCCAGTCGCGCAAGCAGCGTTTCGATTTCGAGGTGCTGGTCGGCTCGACCGGTTTCAACAACTCGCTGTCGCCCGGTATCGAGCAAGCCGGGCGCTGGGGATCCGCTGCCGCCAAGGCCGAAGGCTCGTTCAACCTAGCGGGTGTCGCCGACCCAGCAGTGGACGCGGCGATCGAGGCGATGTTGAGAGCTCGCTCGAAGGAGGACTATGTCGCTGCTGTCCGGGTCCTCGACCGGCTGCTGATCTCAGGCAATTACATGGTGCCGACCCAGCACAACAACCAGCAATGGCTCGCTTATTGGAACTATCTGGAACATCCGCAAAAGACGCCCATATACGGTTATCAGTTGCCGACCTGGTGGCGCAAACCGAAGTGACCTCTTCAGAACAGGAGATCAAGATGAACGACGAGAACTCGATTACCGTCGATGTGGTCTCCGACGTCGTGTGCCCCTGGTGCTTTATCGGCCAGAAACGGCTCGACAAGGCGATTGCCGCCGTCGACATCGACGTTCACATACGTTGGCGGCCCTTCCAGCTCGACCCGACGATTCCGCCCGAAGGCAAGAACCGCCGCGACTACATGGTAGCGAAATTCGGCAGCGAGCAACGCATCCGCGAGATCCATGCCCGGATCGAGCCGTTGGGCGAGGCTGAGGGGATTTCCTTTGCCTTCGACGCCATCAAGGTCGCGCCCAATACGCTGGATGCGCACCGGCTCATTCGCTGGGCCGGGACGGCCGGCGAGGCCGTTCAGAACCGGCTGGTGCGCCGGCTGTTCCAGCTGAATTTCGAAGAAGGCGCCAATCTCGGCGATCATGCCGTGCTGATCGAAGCCGCCCGCGAGGCCGGCATGGATGCCTCCGTCGTCGAAACGCTTCTGTCGACGGACGCCGATGTAGAGGCGGTGCGCACCGAAATCGCCACTGCTTCGCGCATGGGCATATCGGGCGTGCCGTGCTTTCTGCTTGAAGGCAAATATGCGGTGATGGGCGCCCAGGACGCCGATACGCTTGCCGATGCGCTGCGCCAGGTGGCTGCGGCCAAGGCACGCGGCGAACTGGAGACGGCGAACTGAGCCGGACTATTTTCGACTATTTCACCGTCACCTTGGCCTTGCTGACGAAAAAGCCATGGCCATGCTTGCCGGTTCAGGTCAATCCCTTGGTGGAGGACTGGCAGGAAAACAGCCCCTTGCTCCAGCTGTTGCCGTAGGCCTTGCTCGCCCGGGTTCGTGATCTGTGTCGGAATCGATGTCGGTCCGCATCCTGGACGTAGGGGCAACGTCGTTGCTTGGCTGATTACGGGCTCTCCCGACAAGGCGGCTTCACCCACGAATCATACAGGTCGCGTTCTGGCCGCCAACGAGGTCGGACCTGGCCGTAAGGGCGCGCTGAAGATCGGTTCAGGCTGTGAAGATCGACCGCTGGACGGCGCTTCTACGTTCACAAAGCTGTGTGAGGGCCTTCCCCAAGGGAAGGTCCCTACTTTCTCCGGCGTAGGCAAGTAACGTATTGAAATTGCATTGATATCAAGCGCCTAGAATTCCGACGGCACAGCCCCGTGATCATCCACTCTGTTGCTCCACTGCAACGGCCGGCGAGTTAAGCCGCCCGCGGCTGGTGAAAAGCTAATGGAAAATGATCAATTGGTGTTACTGTCCGTAATAAAAGAAAAATCGTTTGGGCGGGATAGTGATTCGGGTCGATAGACCAACGCGACATTCAATATCGGAAAAATGGCTCCGCGGTGCCGCAAGGCAGTCGCCCCTTACGCCCGTATCGTCGATGCGCAGCTTCTGGGGCCTGATGCGGGCCTACTGGTTTTCGGACAAGTGGGTGGAAGCCTGGACCTTGACGCTGGTGATCGCCCTGCTCACCGCGCTCTCCAGCAAGTCAGGCGTGTGGTTTGCCGTAGCATCCGGAGAGCTGGTCAACTCGATCGCCTTTTTCCATGATGCCGCGAACACCACCCCGCTTCAGACACTGCTGGCCAATGCCGGGATACTTGTCCTCCTGGTCTTGCTCAAGGATGCGGGTTTTACCGGTATCCGCAGCCTGGTGTCCGCAACGTTGCATCGCAAGTGGCGCGGCTGGCTGGACAGCCAGTTCAACGAAGCCCTGCTTGATTCCAATCACACCCATTTCCACGCTCAGCATGGCTCGTCAGGTGCCGCCGCTCCCGACAATATCGACCAGCGCATCCAGGAATCGATCAAGGATATGACGGGCGGCGCCATCGGCCTCGCGATGGGGGTTTTGGCCGTTGCTACTTCATTGTATTTCGTCGGCCAGCAACTGCTTGCACACTCGGCGGAGGTCAAAGGGCTGGAGTTCCTCGGCAGCTATGGCAGCGCCGTCCTCGCCTTTCTGGCAGTCGCCACCTACGTGCCGTTGAACACCTGGATCGCCGTCAAGCTGGGCAGGCTGCTGGAACGGCTCAATGTCAGGATGCAGCAGGCCGAAGGCAGCTATCGCGGCGAGCTGATCACCTTTCTGCGCCGCAGTTTTCATGTCGCCGCATCGCAAGGGGAGAACGTGCAGAAGGCAGTGCACAGCCAGCGCTATGTCGACATCGACCGCACCTGGGCGCGGCTGAACATCGTCAACACAGGCTACAATTCGTTCGAGCTGATCTACAATTTCATCGGTGCCCGCATTGTCGCCTACGGGCCAGGCTTGGTTCCCTTCATCCATAACGGGTTCGATCTCAAGGGCTACATAACCGGCTCCGAGATGGTCAACTCGCTGATCAGTCAATGCTCGTGGTTCATCCATGTCATGCCTGCCATCGCCGCGCTGCGGGCCAACAGCCAGCGCGTCACCGAACTCGCAAACGCGATCGAAAACGTTCAGCACCCGCAGGAATTTTATCAGCAGACCGGCCGCTCCGATTTTCGCTACGACCGCCAAAACCCTGTTTTCGGCCTGACCATCCAGAAACTAGAGCTGGCGCATCAGGGCGAGGACGCAACGCCCTTCCTGAGTGCCGCGAACTTGCGCTTCCGGCGTGGCGAATGGACTTTCCTGAAGGGCGAATCCGGTTGCGGCAAGACCTCGCTGATCAAGGCGATCAACGGCCTTTGGCCCTATGGCCGCGGCACCATCGTCTTCCCGGAAGGGGTCAGGAGTTTCTACGCCGCCCAGGAGGTGAAGCTGCAGCAGGTTTCGCTGAAGCAATTGGTCTGCCTGCCGGGTTCCGAGCATGATTATCCCGACGTGCAGGTCGCATCCGCCCTGCACAAGGCCGGCCTCGGCGATTTCATCGAGCATTTGGCCGATGAGAGCCGTGAAGGAAAGATCTGGGATCAGGTTCTCTCGGGTGGGCAGAAACAGAAGCTGGTTGTCGCCCGTATCGTGCTGCAGCAGCCGGGATTGCTGTTCCTCGATGAAGCCACTGGCGCTCTCGATCCCGATGGACGGATCGCCTTCCACCAGGCGATCAAGGACAATTGCCCTGATGCAACTGTGATCTCGATCATGCATGAGGCGACGCCGCCGAGATCGCTCGCGGGCACCGAATTCTACCACAGCGTCGTTGCGATCGCCGACGGCGTCGCCACCAAGAAGCCGCTGGTTCCGAGCTTGCCGGTCGAGCTCACCACCATCCTCACGCAGCCGACGCGGCCGGCCGAGGACAAGTGGCTGCGCTTTCCCCGCCGGCTTAAGCAGAGATAGCTGCGGCACCGTTGCCAGCATCCAGCCAGCCTGCCACGTAGCCCGATCACAGTCTCGCGATCCAGTCGGTTTGCCGCCGTTTTAACCCGCTCTCGCGATTGACTTGGCAAGGCGCGCTCCTATGTTGCGCCGGCTTGCAGAATCTCAATCCGAACTCGCGAGCAGAAAGGTCACCGCGCCATGCCTGGCGACAGTCACAGTCGAACGCAACCGCCGTCCGCTTGACGTGATCTGACAGGCTCACGTCCTGCCGGACGGCAAGGAGTGAGCCATGAACGAGTTTTCCCCCGTTGCGGGCGGCGACGCCGTCGCCATCGCCCGCGTACTTGCCAACGAACACGTCGCCGACATGGTCGAGGCGCTGAACCAGGAGCCCCGCGAGACGGCATCGGAGCTGCTTTGCGAAGTGCCGTTCGAGCGGCTGGTCGAGATCTTCGACCAGCCGAAGCTCAACGGCGCATCCGAACTCGTCGAGGCACTACCCCGCATCAAGGCAGGCAGACTGCTTGCCGCCATGTCGGTCGACCGCGCCGCCCACATACTGCGCGATCTGAACGAACCGGCTCGTTCCGAGCTGCTCGGCGGCCTGGCGCCACCGCTGCGCGCGACGCTGCTTGCTATTCTCGGCTACCCCGAGGGCAGCGCCGCCTCGCTCATGACGACTGAATATGTCAGCGTGCCGCCGGACTGGAGCGTTGCCCGCACGCTGGATTACATTCGCAAGGTCGAGCGGACGCGCGAAACCGTCTACGCGATCTACATCGTCGATCCGCAAACGCAGGTCCTGTTGCGCTCGACCAGCCTGCGTCGACTGATCGCTGGCGAACCCGACGAGCTGATCATGGCAATAGCGCCGGATCGTGCGCCTATCACTGTTTCACCGCTGACCGATAGTGAAAAGGTTGCTCAGTTGATCTCCAAATATGATCTGCTCGCCGTCCCGGTCGTGGACAACGGCAAGCTCCTCGGCATCGTCACCATCGACGACATTATCGATACGATGATCTCGGAAACGACCGAGGACGTGCATCGTTTCGGCGGCATGGAGGCTCTCGACGAGCCCTATATGAAGATGGGTTTTCTGGCGATGATCCAGAAGCGCGCCGGGTGGCTGTGTGCGCTGTTTATCAGCGAGATGCTGACCGCCAACGCGATGCAGAGCTACGAGGGCGAGCTGGAAAAGGCGATCGTGCTGACCCTGTTCATTCCATTGATCATGAGCTCCGGCGGCAATTCCGGCTCGCAGGCGACCTCGCTCGTCATCCGAGCCCTGGCGCTGCGCGAGATCGGCCTTGGCGACTGGTGGCGGGTGGCCCTGCGCGAGCTGCCCACCGGCCTGGTGCTTGGCTCGATCCTTGGCGTAGTCGGCGTCTGCCGCATCGCGCTCTGGCAATATTTCGGCTTCTACGACTACGGCCCGCACTGGCCGTTGATCGCAATGACGATCGGCGCCACGCTGGTTGGCATCGTCGCCTTCGGCTCGCTGTCTGGATCAATGCTGCCGTTCGCCCTGAAGCGCGTCGGCTTCGACCCGGCCAGCGCATCAGCCCCGTTCGTCGCCACGCTGGTCGACGTCACCGGGCTGGTGATCTATTTTTCTGTGGCGCTTGTGATCCTGCGCGGAACGTTGCTGTAAGATCACGCACTTCCATCGCGGCAATCTCGTTGCCGCGATGGTCGTCGTCGCGTCAGACGCGCTCACCATCCCTCACCCGGTAAGTCGGTTTGTACATGGTGACGAGTTCTTCCGCCGCGGTCGGATGCACCGCCATGGTGCGATCGAAATCATCTTTGGTCAGCCCGGCCTTCAGCGGTATGCCGAGAAGCTGCGCCATTTCGCCGGCGTCCGGCCCGAGGATATGGGCGCCGAGGACTCTTTTCGAGGCGCCGTCGACGACCAGCTTCGTCAGCATCTTTTCATCGCGGCCGGAAAGCGTGTGCCGCATCGGTCGGAAGGTGGCGCGGTAGATTTCAAGATCCGAAAAGTGCTTTGCCGCCTCATCCTCCGACAGGCCGACTGTGCCGATCTCGGGCTGTGAAAAGACTGCGGTAGCGATCGTGTCATGGTCGGGCGCCATCGGATTGTCCTTGAAGGCGGTCTCGACGAAGCACATCGCCTCGTGGATCGCCACCGGCGTCAATTGCACGCGGTGGGTGACGTCACCGATCGCCCAGATGTTGTCGATGTTCGTGCGGGAGTATTCGTCGACCTGGATTGCCCCGGTTTTGGTCATCTCGATGCCGACGCCTTCCAGGCCCATGTTCTCGGTGTTGGGAATGCGGCCGATGGCGAGCATGACCTGATCGACCGTCAACACGGTGCCGCCGGTGACAAGCGCGTCGAGCCGGCCGTCAGGGCGCTTCCTGACCCACTCGGACACGGCGTGGCAGAGGATTTTTATCCCCTTCTTTTCCATCGTCTCGTGCAGCATGCGTCTGAGGTCCATGTCGAAACGGCTGAGGATCTCCTTGCCGCGATAGACCAGAGTCGTGTCGACGCCCAGCCCATGAAAGATATTGGCGAATTCGACGGCGATATAGCCGCCGCCCTCGATCATGATTGCCTTCGGCAGCTCCTTGAGGTCGAAGGCTTCGTTGGAAAAGATGCAGTGCTCATGGCCGGGCAATGCCGGATGCGGCGCCGGGCGCCCGCCGGTAGCGATCAGGATCTGGTCGGCGGTAACGGTGCGATCCTCACCGAGAAGATGCACCACATGCGGATCGACCAGGGTGGCGCGCGAATGAAAGACCTCACCGCCGGCGCCCTGCACGTTCTTCTTGTAGACGGCCTCCAGCCGGCTGATTTCGCGGTCCTTGTTGGCGACCAGCTTCTGCCAGTCGAAATGCGCCTCAGGCACCGTCCAGCCAAAACCGGCAGCGTCGGCGAAATGCTCGGGGAATTGCGAGGCGTAGACATAAAGCTTCTTCGGCACGCAGCCGCGGATCACGCAGGTGCCGCCGTAGCGAAATTCCTCGGCAATGCCGACACGCTTGCCGAGTAGAGCAGCGACGCGCGCCGCCCTCACCCCGCCGGAGCCGCCGCCGATGACGAAAAGATCGTAGTCGTAACCGGCCATGGCTGAACTCCTTGCCCCTCAAACATCGAGACAAGTAGGCTGCCGACTATCAAAAGAAAAGCCCGGACTTGCCGGGCTTTCTGGTCCAGTGGCGGTCAGGCCGCTCGGAAGTCCGCAATCAATTCGGTGTAGCGTCCGCGGGAGCTGCGCCATCGGCCGGAGCGGTACCGTCGGCGGGTGCAGCCGGCGCCTTGGCATTCGCCGCTGCACCCAGGGTCTCGCCGACCTGCTGGGCGAGATCGCGAGCCAGGCCGTTCTGCCAGATGTCGGCAGCCTTCACCAGTTCGCGCGTCACGATCGGGCCGTTGTCGAGCAGCTTCTTGCCGGAATCGGAATTGTAGAAGGCGGCGATTTCATTGAGTTCCTTTTCCGAGAACACCTTTGCGTAGGCAAGCGCTGCTTCCTTTTCCAGGTCGGCGCGGCGCGATGCCAAGGCCATCGCCTTCTCGTTGATCGTCTTGGCGATCAGTTCCTGCATGTCCGGGTTCTTCTGGATAAGCTGCTGCTCGAGCGCTGCGGCCGCTTGCGGCAGGATGTTGTCGAACGCATCCGTCGCATGGATCGCCGCGACCGCGGCACGCGCCGCCTTCAGATGCGCATCAGTGACGTCCTGCGAAAACGCCGGCGACGAAAACGCGAAAACGGCCGAGGCCGCCAGAATGGCAAAAAAGCAGCCAACCCGGTTATGCAACATCATGATCGGTAAAACTCCTTGGTTTTCGGGCGGCATGGACGGTTTGGATGCCGTCGCCGCCGGCTATGATGGCCGTTGTCGCCAGCCCGATGAAAAGACCATGCTCGACCACGCCGGGAATGGAGTGGAGAGCATTCGAAAGCGCTCTTGTATCCGGAATGCGGCCAAAAGATGCATCGAGGATAAAATGGCCGCCGTCTGTAACAAATGGCTGGGTCCCCGTCATCCTCAATGTAACAGGGCCGGAAAGGCCCAGGTTTGCAGCCGCCACGCCAACCGCAATTTCGGTGGCGCGCAGGCCAAACCGGTTGACTTCGATGGGCAGCGGAAAGCGGCCGATCATCTCGACCATCTTGGAGCTGTCGGCGATGACGATCATGCGGGCGGAGGCCGCCGCGACAATCTTCTCGCGCAGCAGCGCGCCACCGCCGCCCTTGACCAATGTCAGCGCCGGATCGATCTCGTCGGCGCCGTCGATGGTGAGGTCGAGCTCCGGTGTTTCCTCGAGGGTCGACAGCGGCACACCAAGCTGGGTGCAAAGGACGGCGGTGCGCTCCGAGGTCGGCACGCCGATGACAGTCAGGCCGGTGGCGACCTTGTCGGCGAGCAGCCGCACGAACTCATCCGCTGTCGTGCCGGTGCCGATGCCGAGCCGCATGCCATCCGTCACATGGGCCAGCGCTGTCCGCGCGGCCTCAACCTTCAATTGCCTCGCATCCATGCCGGGCCCCAAGATTTGTTTAGGCGCTCGTAGCATTTTTGCCGAGCTGGTCAAAGGACCTTGCCCGCGGTGGATAAGCCGGCTTGCCTGAACGGGCGGCAGCGGTTATCGCCTGCCGGCAATCGAATCGTCACAGGACAGGCCATGACCCGACCGACCATCGTGTTCGACCTCGACGGGACGCTGATCGACACGGCGCCGGACCTGCTCGACAGTCTCAACCACAGCCTTGCCGCCAGCCAGCTCGCGGCCGTCGACGAAGTCGGCTTCAAGCGTTTCGTCGGCCATGGCGGCCGCGTGATGATCGAGCGCGCCCATGCAGCGCAACACAGGTCGCTGGCCGTGGAGGAGCACGATCGCCTGCTAAAGCTGTTTCTGGACCATTACACCGTTAACATTCCCGGCAAATCGCGCCCCTACCCGGGCGTTCCCGAGGCGATCGCACGGTTCGAGGCAGCCGGTTACCTGCTGGCCATCTGCACCAATAAATATGAGGCCAATTCGGTGGCGCTGATCGAGGCGCTCGGTATGACCAGGCATTTCGCGGCGATCTGCGGCCAGGACAGTTTTCCGTTCCGCAAGCCCGACCCGCGCCATCTCACGCAGACCATCGCGCGTGCCGGCGGCGATCCGCACCGTGCACTGATGGTCGGTGATTCGCAGACCGACATCGACACGGCAAAGGCCGCCGGCATTCCGGTAGTGGCAGTCGATTTCGGCTACACCGATCGTCATGTGCGGGAGTTCGAACCATCGGCGGTGATCTCGCATTTCGATTCGTTAACGCTCGATCTGGTACAAGGGCTGATGGCCGCGGCAGAAGGCTGAAGCCGGTCATAGTCCAGACGGCCAGATGACGGCCGACAAGTGGTTGACTTCGCAGGCCGGCCTCCCTTATATCGCGGCGCGCTTGGCCTTCGGGCAACGAGCGGGCGATTAGCTCAGCGGGAGAGCACACCCTTCACACGGGTGGGGTCGCAGGTTCAATCCCTGCATCGCCCACCATCTTTTCGGCACTTAGCCATCACCGACGGGGAAGGCTGCCGTGATCGAGAACCAGCGCATGATCGCATTGGTTTTCCGTGCGCTTTTTCCGCAAGCTATAAGACTGACAGGCACACTTACGCTTGGCACAATTGCCGGTCTGGACGATCCGCAAGCCCGAGTCCGGGAACAAACCCGTATGTAGATGAGTTTCTGCTCATCGAAATGTGAGGGAAAGCCATGTCCAGACTTGTTTTGGCGGCCGCCGTGCTGCTTGTCGGCGGATCGGCCTTTGCCGCGGACGAAAATCCGGTGCCGCCGCAGAATGCCAAGAAGCTGTCGGAAATCATCGCCAAGGTCGAGCAGCGCGACGACTTCCGCTACATCAAGGAAATCGATTGGGACAGCGGCGCCTACACCGTCATTTATTTCACGAACGACAAGGCGAAAGTTGAAATCACCTATGATCCGGTGACAGCCGCGCCGAAATGAGGCTGGCCGCCAACGGTCCAGATTCTAAAAAATGGCGCTCCTCGAAGGCCCGCGGCCTTCGGCACACCCTTGCGTAGATATGACTTTGATGGCTGACTGGGTGCTATCATTGCGCGCGGGGGTGGGCATGGCGACGGTAAAGCATGTATTGAAACGCTTTCTGATGATGCTCGCGGGTTATTTCATAGCGGTATTGGTTGGGCTGATCGCGGTGGCGGCGATCTATGGCGGGCTGAGTTCGCTGCCAAACGCGCCGAATTATTTCGACGTCATGGGTGTCACCCCCGTTGCGGTGCTGCTGTTGCCGCCGCTCGGGATGTTCATCTATTTTCTGACGATCGTGATGACCGGCCTGCAGACGCTGATCTTCGCACTGATTGCCGAGTTTTTCTCGCTGCGCAGTTTTTGGCTGCACATGGTCTTCGGCGCGGCGGCCGCGGTTGGCGGCTTCGCCTTGATCCGGCCCAGTGTACCGGACGACACGAACCCGGAGCGCTGGGCCGATATCGGCATCATTGCCGCGGCAGGCGTTGTCGCGGGCTTGGTCTACTGGCTCATCGCCGGACGCGATGCGGGTTTCCGGCGTCCACTGTTTCAGCGCTAGAACCGCATTCGTCAGCTTGCCGGCGAACGCACCGCTTCCGTGCTGTCGAGCGCCTGCTGCAGCCTTGTATCGCGGCCGTAGACGTCGTTGAAGTATTCGACCTTGCCGGACAGGTCCGGCCATGCGGTGAAATAGGCGACATAGACCGGGATCTTGCGTGTCACGTCCTCGGTCGAATGTCCGTGTTTCAGTCTGTCCTCGATGTAGTCGACCGAGGTGCCGAGCACGGCAGCCGCCATGCCGCGCGGATCCTGCAAGCGAACGCAGCCATGGCTGAGCGCGCGCATGTCGCGCTGGAAAAATGACTTCTGCGGTGTGTCGTGCATGTAGATGGCGTGCTTGTTGGGAAACAGTATCTTCAGCTCGCCCAGCGCATTGGCCTCGCTCGGCAACTGGCGCACGCCGTAGGGTATCTTTGCGCCATAGGCACCCCAATTGACCGAGGATGAGGGAATGCGCTTGCCGCGGGCATTGACCACCTCATAGCCGGCGCGGTCGAGATAGCCAGGATCCCGCCGCAGCCGCGGCAACATCTCGTTGACCAGGATCGACTGCGGCACGCCCCAATAGGGATGAAAGTCGACCTGCTCGATCTGATCATAGAAGAAAGCAGTCTGGTTGGTGGGCCTGCCGACCACGGCGCGGGTCTTCAGCTTCTCCTCGCCGTCGTCGATATAGCTCGCGGTGAAAGCCGGCTGGTTGATGAAGACGCGCGGGCTGCCGAGGTCGGAAGGCAGCCAGCGCAATTCTTCGAGCGCAACCCGAACCTTCTGAATTTTGTCGGCCTTGGACGTTCCGGCCAACGATGCGACGGTACGCGGGCCGATGACGCCGTCGCCTTTCATGCCGGCCCGTTTCTGCACCGCCTTGATCACCGGCACCAGCTCCGGATCGTAGACCTCGCTGGTGGCGAGCCTCGCCAGCACCTCGCCATAGGCACCGCCCATCTCGTCATCGAGATTGCGCGCGATCCTTGTCAAAAGCTTCGGCAGCTCGGGGCTGGTCTGCCCCGGTTTCAACAGAAGATTGGGATCGACGACGATCTCGTCCTCGGCGCTGGCCTGTAGCGATTCCAGTTCGACGCGCAGCGCCTGATACTCGGAATTCTGTGGATGCCGTGATTCGAGATAAGTGCGCACTTGCTGGGTATGGGCCAGCGTCTTCAGTACCCCTTCCATGTCGAGCGGCTTCGGCGGAAAATCGTAGTAGCCGGTGATGCGGTTGGGATCGACGCGGCCGCTTTGTGCGTCACGGGCGTAGCGCAGGACACGCGCCGACATCGCCATCTCGAAGCGAAGCAGCTCTTTCAGGCGCTCATCGGCATTGCCCGCCGATGCGCCTGCTGCCGGAACTTCGACGGTGTAGTCGGCGGGCGTCAGGCCGTAGCTCGCGGCCTCGCCCAGCACCCGCACCGCATCCTCGGCACGGCTGTTGGGACTGGTTCCCGTCACCCAGATGAAATCCGGATTGGCTGAGTAGTACGCGATCAGCGCCTTGGCGATGTCCTTCTCGGCGTAGAGATCATAGCCGTCGAGCCCGGCAATGGCTTCGCGGAATGCAGCCCCGGTGGCCGTCGGCTCGAATGCAGCATCCTGAGGCGTTGCCGGTTCAGGCGCTGCCGACAGTGGCGAAAAATCGACGCGCACCAGCGGATCGCTCTTGTAGGTGTAATAGGACGGGCTGCTGATTTGCGCACCACCACCCCCACCGGAAGCGGCTGGCGCCTTGGGCTTGTATTTTGAGGGTGGCGGCGGAAAGTTACCTTTCGGCGGTGCGTGTTTGACGCCGCCGCCGAAAAGCATGTCGAAGAACCCTTGCGCTTCAACCTGCGGCGTCCCGAAGGCCAGCATTGCCGCGGCCACCGCGAACGGCAGCACGGTTGCTTTGTTTCCAAGGAGTTTCATGGATCACCCGCTCCGGTTGAACCGGATCCCGTTCCGCACCGCTTTCACGGTCTCGCCCACCCCATGGCGGATGTAAGGCGTGACTACACTGATTCATACTGATTTCGTTAAGCTTCCATAAATTTCGGAGCGTCTGTTGCAGAACGGTTTCACAACATCGTGACGGGTCAAGCGAATCCGCCGCCGTGCTCGGCCAGAACGGCGACCGTCCAGTGACCAAGTCTCACGCGTTTGCGCCGCCGTCGATGGTCAATGCCGCGCCTGTCACGAAGCGTCCTTCGGGACCGGCAAGCCAGGCGACCATGCCGGCGATCTCGTCGGCCGTTCCGAAGCGGGGCATCGCCATCTTCTGGCGCTGATGCTCGGCGTGCGGGCCGGCTGCCGGATTCATGTCGGTATCGGTCGACCCCGGATGGACGACATTGGCGGTGATGCCGCGCGGACCGAGATCGCGGGCAAAGGCCTTGGTCAGGCCAACCAAGGCAGCCTTGCTGGCCGAATAAGCGCTCAGGCCAGCGTCGGTGGCACGCTCGGCCAGATTGCTGCCAATCGAGATGATCCGGCCACCCTCGCCCATATGCGCTGCTGCCGCCTTGACGGCGACGAACGGGGCTCTGAGGTTGACCGCCATCGTCTCATCGAAGTCGGCAAGCGACAGAGCATCGATCGGCGCAGCGCGCCAGATGCCGGCGCTGTTGACGAGGATGTCGAGCCGTCCGAAGGCTTTTGCTGCCTCATCGACTGCCGCCTCGATCGCCGCAGCATCGCGATTGTCGGCCTTGATGACAATGCCCCGGCCGCCGGCCGCCTCGATTTCTCTGACCACCGCGAGTGCCCTTTCCTCGCCATTCACATAGGTGATCGCCACGCCTGCGCCGTCGGCCGCGAGCCTTCTTGCGATCGCCGCACCAATGCCGCGGCTGCCGCCGGTGACGAGGGCGGCCTTGCCGTTCAAGCTTCTGGATGACATCTGCTTCTCCATTTTGTAGTGATTGATACATAAATGTCTGCCAGCCTTGCTGGACCACGTCAACTGAATTATGTATCGATCAATACAGAAAGGATGCCATGCCGGAACGAGGCCGCCCCCGCACCTTCGATCGAGCCGCCGCCTTGCGGCGCGCAATGGAAGTGTTTTGGCTCAAGGGTTATGAGGGCGCGTCGATAAGCGATCTGACCGCTGCAATGGGCATCAACTCACCCAGCCTCTATGCCGCCTTCGGCAGCAAGGAAGCGCTGTTTCTCGAGGCAACCGAGCTTTACACGCGGGTCGAGGGAACCGAGATCTGGTCCGCGCTGGAAAAGGCGCCGACCGCGCGCCAGGCCGTCGAGCGGTTCCTGCGGCAGACTGCCAGGGCCTATTCACAGACCGGTCGTCCGCAAGGCTGCCTTATCGCGCTCGGCGCATTGCACCAGGACTCAAGCCGCGGCGCTATCTGTGATGATCTGCGCCGTCGCCGCGCCGAAAACCGCGAAGCCTTGCTGAGACGCTTCGAGCGTGGCGTAGCCGAAGGAGAGTTGCCGGCCGATTTCGACTGCGGTACGGCCGCGACCTTCTACGCCACCGTGCAGCACGGCATGTCGATCCAGGCGCGCGACGGCGCGTCGCGCTCGGCCCTTCTGGCGACGGTGGCCGGGGCAATGGCGGCTTGGATAGCGATGGCCGGCACCGGGGTGGCGGCGTGACGATCGAACCCGGCAGACAAGACCAGACATTCAGATCACTGCAGAGACGGCTCCAGCCTGCCGGCAACGAAGCCAACGGCACGCTCCACCACACCCCTGTCGGCGAGAATGCGGCGGTGGCCGAGCCCGTCGGCCCAGTACAGCCGCACATGGTCTCCGGCGCGCGCGTAGAGCCTTGCATGATCGGCGGACACTTCGCGGTCGTCCAGCGCGTGGATCACCAGCGTCGGCAGCAGCGTGCTTGCCAGCTGGCGATCACCGGTAAACTCGTGCAACGGCCGGCCGGCGATACGCTCGACCCGGTCGGCCATGGCGACCTGCGAGCGCGAGCCGACATTCAGCATGCGACTGAAATCAGCAAAGATTGCCGGCAGTGAGCTCGGCGCAGCGATAAGCACCAGTCGCCCGGCCGCCAATCGCGGGATGTTCCTGATTGAACCGGCAACTGCATTGGCGGCAACGGCACCACCAAAGGAATGGCCGACGATCGCGGCAAACGGCCCGAACCATTCGCCGGCAACCCGTGCCGCGTCGACCGCACTGACCAGGGTAAGCCGGCGGCCCTGCGACTGGCCGTGGCCCGGCAGGTCGAGCGAGACGACCTTATAGCCAGCATCGCGATAGGCTTCGATCAGCGTGCGCATGTATTCGGTGCGCGAACGCCAACCATGGATGACGAGCACGGTGCCGGCAGTGGCCCTGCCCGGCTCGGGCCGGAATTCATGCACCATGACGCAGCCGGTTCTGGTCTTTAGCCGGTGATGTCGTGCCTGGGTCATGAAATCGGCGGCGCGATCGATTGCGCGGCGCTCGCCTTCACTCAAGCTCTTCTCATGCGGCGTGCGGCAGAACAGCTCGAATGCAGCGCGCCCGGTGAGTCGCGGTGCCACATGCTCAGCCACTCCGAACGTGCCGCGGATGACCTTCAGTCCAAATGATGCCATAGTGGCGATCCATTCATTGGTTCAAGCATGAACATAATAGTTCAAACATGAACATTAAGCAAGACCTGCCCTGGGACAACCCGCGCTTTCGCAACTGGGTGGCAGTGGCGCGCGCATGCCACGTGCTGGAACGCACCCTGGCGGTGAAGCTGGCGCCGCTCGACCTGAAGCCGGCGCAGCTCGACGTGCTGATGAACCTCTACCGTCATCCCGGCATGTCGCAGCACGACCTCGCTCGCCGGCTGCTGGTCGGTCGCTCCAACATCACCATGCTTTTGCCGCAGCTGGAGACTCGTGGCCTGCTGCGCCGCGAGGGCGACGAGAAGGACAAGCGCGTGCTGCGGCTGACGTTGACCGAGACCGGCGAGGCACTGCTGATGCAGGCGCTGAAGGTCCATATGGCGCTGATCGAGAAGGCGATGAGCCAGTCGACGCCGGAGCAATGCGACATGATCGGCGAACAGATGCGTAGGGTTGCCGAGGTTTTGAAGACCGCCTGACAGCCCAGCGCTCCACCAACAAGTGCTTCACCACATCGATTTTTTCGCGCGCTCCGGCCATTCCTTGTCGTAGACCTCGCCGTCGATGTTCTTGCGGCTGGTGATTTCCAGGATTTGGCCGGGAGTCGGCAGCGATCTCGGGTCGACATGCCTTGCCGGATTCCACAACTCCGACCGGTGGATGGCGCGGGCGCACTGGAAATAGACCGCATCGACCTCGATGACCGTCACCGAGCGCGCCGGCTTGCCTTCGACTGCGAACGAGTCGCAGAGCGCGGCATCGGTGGTGATGTGGGCGCGGCCATTGACGCGCAGCGTCGTGCCGGAACCCGGCACCAGGAACAGGAGCGCGACGCGCGGATCGCGAAGGATGTTCCTTAGCGAATCGGCACGGTTGTTGCCGCGCCGGTCTGGCATCATCACCGTTTTCGGATCGTGGATGCGGACGAAGCCGGCGAGATCGCCGCGCGGCGAGCAGTCCAGCCCTTCAGGCCCGCAGGTTGCGAGCACGGCGAACGGCGAAGCCTCGATGATAGCTGCGTATTCGGGAATCAGCTGATCGAGTTCTTTGACCACCGACGCCTCGCCAGGCAGGCCATAGAGCGTTTCGAGCTGTTCGACGCTGGTGATCATGGACATGTTTTCGTCTCCAAAGCTTTGCCGGCGCTACTCCAGATGCATGACGTTTTCACGACATCGTGCCCGCTTGCCGGTCATCAGGAAACGGGTGTCGAGGCAACGCGAAGAAGGGCAAACCGCTTTCACCTACACAATCGCACCGACGGATACGGAGACCGAAAATGGATAAACCGCTCGACCGGCGACGCACCGCCATGGAACTTATTGAAAACATGTTCAATGTTAAAATGCGTTTCCTGCAATCAGGATCGGAAAGCCTCGATGTGCTTGCCAGCGCATTCCATGCCGAGATTGTGGTGCATGAGCCGCAGTCCCTGCCCTATGCCGGTGACTGGAATGGCCTCGACGGCGTTGGCGCTCTTTTCCGCAAGATGCGGGAAATCTGGAGCGACGTGGCGGTGGAGGATCTTCAAAGCGCCCAGAACGATAACGTGGTGTTCATGATCTGCATGCTTTCGCTGACGTCGCGAGCCACTGGTGCAACAATCATACAGCCGTTTGCCGAAGTCTTGCGCTTCAAGGATGACCGACTGATCGAAGGCACGCCGTTTTACTATGACACCGGCGAGATCCTGGCGATCCTGCGCTGAGCATACCGCGAAACCATTCAGCGGTCGCGGCTCAGCCCCTTCTCTTCCAGCTCGGCGAGATAGGCGGCCCAGCGTGCGTCCTTCTCATGACCCAGCGTATGCAGGTAGTTCCAGGTGAAGATACCGGTGTCGTGGAAATCGTCGAAGGTGATGCGCACGGCATAGTTGCCGACCGGCTCGATCTTCAGGATCGCCACATTGCGCTTGCCGGGAACGGTGACGCGCTGTTCGGGCGAATGGCCCTGCACCTCGGCGGATGGCGAGGCGACGCGCAGCAACTCGGCCGGCAACTCGAACGGCTGATGGCCCGGAAAGGTCACGGAAAGCAGCTTGCGATCTTTCGAGACCCTGAGTTCCTTCGGCGCTGTCATCATGGTGGTGGATCCTGCGGAGAACTGCCCTTCCCTACGCCGCTTCGTATCGAGGGAAAAGGCCGCATCGAAAGTTCCGACATGATCTGTCGGCGTCGGAATGTTACCGAAGATCGCGAGCTTCTATCTTGAATGGCAAGTTCGCTCGTATCACATAGCCATATATAACGAAGCCGTTCACGGCCACGGGAAGCGCATAAGCATGGATATGATCGATCCTTTCGGTCGCACGATCACCTACCTGCGCGTGTCGGTCACCGACCGCTGCGATTTCCGCTGCACCTATTGCATGGCCGAGGACATGACGTTCCTGCCCAAGAAGGACCTGCTGTCGCTGGAAGAACTCGACCGGCTCTGCACGGTCTTTATCGAAAAGGGCGTGCGCAAGCTCCGCCTCACCGGCGGTGAGCCGCTGGTGCGCAAGAACATCATGCACCTGGTGCGCCAGCTTTCGCGGCATCTCGAGAGCGGTGCGCTGGAAGAGCTGACGCTGACCACCAACGGATCGCAGCTTTCCCGCTTTGCCGCCGAGCTCGCCGACTGCGGCGTCAAGCGGATCAACGTCTCGCTCGATACTCTCAATGCCGACAAATTCCACCAGATCACCCGCTGGGGCAATCTGGACAAGGTCATGGACGGCATCGACGCCGCGCAGGCCGCCGGGCTGAAGGTAAAGCTCAATGCCGTGGCGTTGAAGGACTTCAATGATGGCGAATTGCCGGACATGCTGCGCTGGGCGCATGGCCGCGGCATGGATCTGACGGTCATCGAAACCATGCCGATGGGCGAGATCGATGCCGACCGCACCGACCAATATTTGCCGCTGTCGCTGCTGCGCGCGGCACTCGAGCGCCAGTTCACCCTAAGCGACATTCCCTACAAGACCGGTGGCCCGGCCCGCTATGTCCAAGTCGCCGAGACTGGCGGACGGCTGGGCTTCATCACGCCGATGACGCATAATTTCTGCGAAAGCTGCAACCGGGTCCGGCTGACCTGCACCGGCACTCTTTACATGTGCCTCGGCCAGGAAGATGCCGCCGACCTGCGAGCGCCGCTGCGTGCGTCGGAAGGCAACGAGCTGGTCGCCGATGCCATCGACGAAGCAATCGGCCGCAAGCCGAAAGGCCATGACTTCATCATCGATCGCCGCACCAACCGTCCGTCGGTGTCGCGGCATATGAGCGTCACCGGCGGCTGATTTTTCGCCGATTTCGTGCAAGAATAATCGCCTTGGTATCGGCGCGAGGCAAGGCGTGCAGCGGTTTTTTGCAGTCCTGACGTTTTTCGGAGTGATGGCGGGGACCACGGCAGTCGCCGCGCCATTTACCTATACGAACGAGCGCTTCGGTACCGTCTGCACCTTTCCCGATGAAATCTTCACTCTTCGCCAGCCTGAGCCGGATAATGGCGATGGACAACAATGGCTCACTGCCGATGGCGCCAGCCTGATCTGCTCGGGCATTCTCAACATCGATGATGACACCCCGAGGGCCTTCGTCTCCGCCGAGAGGGCCAGCAAGGAACCTGGCTACAGGATCACCTACAGCAAGACTGGCAAGGACTGGGCGGTGCTGTCGGGCATCAAAGGCGGGAACATCTTCTACGAACGCCGCCTGTTCGGAAAGGACGGTGTCATCCGCACGATCTGGATCGACTATCCGCCAGCCCTGAAATCGAAATACGACCCGCTCGTCGATGCGATCGCCGGCAGCCTCAGGGGACCGTGAGCATCCTGCGACGTCAGAACTTATTCGCAGCCTATTGTTTTTTGCTGATGAATTAAGGCTGACGCGTGTAGTCGTACTGCACGGCGAGCCATTTCCTGCCGCTGCCATTGGCCTGGAGGAAGTGTTGCTCGGCCACTTCGTGATTGTCGCCGTCCCTGGAAATGATGAAATCGGAGGCCGTGAATCGCCCTTCGACCTCGGGCCCGAAGCCGACGAAACCAAGCGGCTCGAAAAGCAGTGAAATCTTGCCGTCCTCCTCGCCACCAAAACTCCAGGCGGGCATGATCCCTGCCGGGAAACGGGTGTCCATGGAGACATACTTCCAGCGGCCCTCCACCCGGTCATAGCTCAAATAGGCTATCCGCTGGAAGTCCGGGATTTTCGACCCGGGCGCCGGGCGCATCACCTCCTGCATGAAGGGGCCGATCATCGTACGTTCGGCCACCAGCCCGGTCATCACGATCGGCTGCGCACCGGGGGTTGGCCAGATCGTGTTGACGACGTTCCATTTCCCGATGCGGCGAGCGAGCTCATTCGCTTCGTGACCCGGCGTGGACATCCGTTCGACTGCCGACGCCGAAGCGCCGTTCTCGGCCAACGCAGGCGCTATCGCCATGAAGATGACCGCCAGTGCAGAAGAGAACCGGAAAGCCGACGAAACGTGCCGCCTGCTGCCTGTGCCAAGCCTGGCCGCATTGCCTCGTGCATTCGTCATGGACCACCTCCCCGGACAAGACCAGAAGCCTACAATGACCAATTTGGCGACTCTTGCCGAGCAAATTGCTCTCGTCGAGAATTTTCCTCGAGCGGCAGTGTGATCGATTTGCTATCCGAACCGAATCTTTAAAAGGGCACCTTTCGGGGTCACACCCAGAAAAGGTCTTGTCCGCAAACGGTCACCGGATTTACCGCAAGCCCATTCGGGCCTAGCCTCTGCTCTGGAGCGGTTCTTCGCCCAGTGGGGGAATACGATATGCGCAAACTCATTCTTTCTCTTGCATTGCTCAGCCTCGCGGCCCTGCCCGCGGCGGCCCAGTTGATCGGCGGCACCTATGCCGTGGCCGGCACCAATTTCGATGGATCGTCCTATGGTGGCAACGCGACGATCACGCTGACCAGCGAGACGACCTGCACGATCCATTGGGAGACGGGCGGCTCGTCCTCGGACGGCATCTGCATGCGCAACGACGATGCCTTCTCCGCCGGTTATGTCATGGGCAAGGCGGTCGGTCTTGTCGTCTACAAGGTGCAGGACGACGGCTCGCTGCGTGGCCTGTGGACGATTGCCGGCAAGGAAGGCAACGGCACCGAGGTACTGACGCCCAAATAAGCCCTGCCGCTCTTGCGCGACAGATGTTACGGGCCATAGAAAGGCTGTGGCCCAGCCCTTTGACGTTGCTGTTTTGCGGGTGCCTGCTAGACGCTTGCTGCAGGACTCACCCGGTAATCTGCCTTGCCTCTTTCGCCAAACCTGCGCGGCGCGTTGTTCATGATGGTGGCCATGGCTGGTTTCACCCTCAACGACGCTATCACCAAATTCTCGTCGGAATCGATGAACATGGCGCAGGTCATGCTGATCCGCGGCGCCTTCGCTTCGCTTTTCGTTGGCCTGCTTGCGTGGCAACGCGGCGCGCTTGCTCAGCCAGGTTCGATGCTGCAGCCGACCGTTGCGCTGCGCGTTGCCAGCGAGGCCGGCGCCACGGTGTCGTTCCTGGTTGCTCTGGCGCATCTTCCGATCGCCAATGTCTCCGCCGTGCTGCAGGCGCTGCCGCTGGCGGTGACGATGGGCGCAGCGCTTGTGTTCAACGAGGGCGTCGGTTGGCGGCGCTGGCTGGCTATTGCCGTCGGTTTTGCCGGCGTGCTGATCATCGTGCGGCCGGGCTTCGAAGGGTTCAGCGTCTTTTCTCTGCTGGCGCTGGCCAGCGTGGCATGCTGTGCGGTGCGCGATCTCGTCACCAAGCGGATACCGCAGGCAATTCCGACATTGCTGGTGTCGAGCGCCACCGCCCTTGCCATGACGTTTCTGGGCGCGGCATTGCTTTCACCGATGGGCGGTTGGACACCGATGACAGGACAAAGCACGGCGTTTCTGGCGCTGGCGGCAGTGCTCGTGCTCATCGGCTACCACTTCATCATCACGGCGATGCGGGTGGGCGATATCTCCTTCATCGCGCCGTTCCGTTACACCGCCCTGCTCTGGTCGATCCTGCTTGGCTTCACGATCTTCGGCGATGTCCCGGATCTGCCGATGATCGTCGGTGCCACGATCATCATCGCCTCAGGCCTCTATGCACTCTACCGCGAACGGATCGTCGGCCGGCGAAAAACAGCCGCCGAAAGCACTGGACCGGACATGGCGCCGGACGGCATATAGGATGACTGTCGACGACTGTCCGATTTGAAAACTGGATTTTGGTCATTGGGTCTAGGCAGCAAACGATGGGCCGACATATCGCAGGGATCATTCTGGCCGGCGGCCGATCGAGCCGGATGGGTGGCGGCGACAAGACCCTGCTTGCGCTTGGCGACGGCACCTTGCTCGACCGTGTCGTTTCGCGCCTTGGCCCGCAGGTCGGCCCGCTTGCGCTAAACGCCAATGGCGATCCGACACGATTTGCCGCGACGGGGCTTCCGGTGCTTGCCGACACCGTCAAAGGTTATGCCGGGCCGCTTGCCGGGATACTGACCGGCCTTGAATGGGCTTCCGACACGGCCTGCCAGGCGCTGGTCACGGCTGCCGGCGATACGCCTTTCCTGCCCAAGGACATGGTCGAGCGGCTGCTCGCGGCAGCCTATGCGCGCCCGGGCTCTATCGCGGTCTCCTGTTCCGGCGGAAAACGGCATCCGACCTTTGCACTCTGGCCGCTAGGGTTAGATCAGGCCTTGCGACAATTTCTCGTCGAGGAAGACAACCGGCGCGTTGCGGCGTTCATCGACCGGCACGGTTTTGTCGAGGTGGAATTTCCCATCCTGAAATCCGGCGGAGCCGAGATCGATCCGTTCTTCAACATCAACACTCCCGACGACCTTGCCCAGGCCGCGCATCTGTTGCAGAGCATCGAGCCATGAAAAGACGTATCTTTGGCATCACCGGCTGGAAGAACTCCGGCAAGACGACATTGACCGAAAAGCTGGTGGCCGAGCTCGTCCGGCGCGGCTGGAAAGTGTCGACGGTAAAACACGCCCATCATGATTTCGACATCGACAAACCCGGAGCGGACAGCTTTCGCCACCGGCAGGCGGGAGCGATGGAGGTCGCGGTCGTGTCGGGCAGGCGCTGGGCGCTGATGCACGAATTGCGCGGCGAGGACGAGCCGACGCTGGACGCGATCCTGTCACGGCTGGCACCCTCCGATATCGTGCTGGTCGAGGGTTACAAGCGCGAGGCGCACAAGAAAATCGAGACGCGACGGCTCGAGGCCAAGGACCGGACACCGCTCTCTGCAGCCGATCCACACATTGTCGCCATCGCCTCCGACTTCCACATTGTCGGCGAAGACCTGCCGGCCTTCGATCTCGACGACACGAATTCGATAGCTGACTTCATCGAGCGCGCCACCGGCCTGACGCGCTGAGATCGCGGCCGCAGGGGGTTCCGGCCACTTTCTCTCCATTTAGGCGTTTGACCCAGCGTCACCGTTTTCTGAACATGACCTTCCCTCAAGCGACGGTTTTTGCAGTTGCTTTTTCTTGGGAAACAATGGGAGTATCGCGCCAGCGGGCGGTCAAAAGCACCGCCCACAGAGCCGTTCGGGAACGACGGCCGGGACCAACAGAGAGGACCATTATGCGTATTGCACTGCGTATCGCGCTCGCCGCTTCGGCTGCGCTGCTGACGCTTGGCGTTGCCCAGGCCCAGGAAAAAACCTTGAGGATCGGTACCGAGGGAGCGTATCCGCCATTCAACAACCTCACCGCCGACGGCCAACTCGTGGGCTTTGATATCGACATCGCCAAGGCGCTGTGCGACGAGATGAAGGTGAAGTGCACCTTCGTCGCGCAGGACTGGGACGGCATCATTCCAGCCCTTCAGGCAGGCAAGTTCGACGCCATCGTCGCGTCGATGTCGATCACGCCGGAACGCGCCGAGAAGGTCGACTTCACCCACAAATATTACAATACGCCGCCGGCGATCGCCGCGCCCAAGGACACCGACATCAAGGGTGTCACCAAGGAAGATTTGGCCGGCAAGACGATCGGCGTGCAGGCGTCCACCACGCATTTCAACTATTCGACCAAGACTTATACCGAAAGCACCGTCAAGCCGTACCCGACCGCACAGGAATACCAGCTCGATCTGGCCAATGGTCGGCTCGATGCCGCCAATGACGACGTCGTCGTGCTGCAGCAATGGCTGGATTCGCCGGACGGCGCCTGCTGCAAGCTGGTCGGCACAATCAAGCCGGTTATCGAAATCCACGGTCCGGGCGCCGGCATTGCCGTGCGCAAGGGCGAGACCGACCTCGTCAACCAGTTCAATGCGGCGATCGACGCCATCCGCGCAAACGGAAAGTACAAGGAAATCAACGACAAATACTTCAAATATGATGTTTATGGCGGCGAGTCCTGATCGACCGACATAGGAGGACGTGAACGGCGGGAGATTCCCGCCGTTCTTATAAGGTTGCCGCGCACCAGGGGTGATGCGGTACGGGTCTCAAAGAGCCTAAAGGAGAACAGGCAGGCGGATGCAGAGCGCACTGACGCTTCTCAGTTGGGGACCCGAAGGCTGGCTCGACGATATCGCTGCGGGTGTATTTGTTACGGTATGTCTTGCGCTGGCCACTCTGCCCTTCGGGCTGACGCTCGGCTTTTTCGTGGCGCTGGCCAAACAGTCGGAAGAGCCGTCGCTGAGACTGGCCGGGAACATCTACACCACGATTTTTCGCGGAATACCCGAGCTGCTCACGCTGTTTCTGATCTTCTTCGGCATCCCATTGATCCTGCAGTACTTTGTCCGGCTGGTGAGCCCCGGAACGTCCGCCGACGTCAACAGCTTCGTCGCCGGTATGATCGCGCTGTGCTTCATTTTTTCCTCTTATTCCAGCGAGGTGTTTTTATCCGCGTTCCGCGCCATTCCAAAAGGGCAATATGAGGGAGGCTATTCGGTTGGCCTGTCCAGCGGCCAGACTATGCGGCTGATCGTGCTGCCGCAGTTGATCCGCATCGCGTTGCCCGGACTTGCCAATCTCTGGCTTATCCTGCTCAAGGACACCGCCCTCGTCTCGGCCGTCGGCCTCAACGAGATCCTCCGCCAGAGCGGGGTTGCCGCTCGCGTCACCAAGCACGCGTTCCTGTTTTACGGTTTTGCCGGCCTGATCTATCTCCTGCTGGCGATCGTCTCCTCCTTCGGCATCAACGCGATCGAACGAGCGGTCGGCGGCAGCGAGGTCAAGAGATGAGCCTTGCCACCGACGCGCTGAAGGTCGACCGGCCGCCGCCGCCCGCACGCGGCTGGTCGCGCCAACGCATCCTCGGCCATGTCCTGGTCGGCCTGTGGATCGCTCTCGGCATTGGCATGGTCGTCTACCTAGTCGCTGCGTGGAACCCGGAGTTCTTCCAGAAATATGCACCCGGTTACATATCCGGCCTCGGCATCACCCTGTTGCTGGTTGCCATCTCGATTGTGCTTGGCGCGATCCTGTCGGTACCGATCGCCTATGCACGCATGTCGAAGAACCCGATCCTTTCGGGGTTCGCCTATGCCTATGTCTATTTCTTTCGCGGCACGCCGCTGTTGGCGCAGACCTTCCTGGTCTACTACGGGGTCGGCTCCTTCCGGCCGGAGCTCGAGATGGTCGGACTATGGGGCTTCTTCCGCGAAGCGTTCAACTGCGCGATCTTCGCCTTTTCGCTGAATACGGCCGCGTACCAGGCCGAGATCTTGCGTGGCGCGATCGAGAGCGTGCCGCGGGGCCAATGGGAAGGTGCCGCCTCGCTCGGCCTGCATAAACTACAGACGATGTGGAAAATCATCCTGCCACAGGCGCTGATTGTGGCGCTGCGCCCCTATGGCAACGAGATCATCCTGATGATCAAGGGCTCGGCGATCGTCGCCATCATCACGGTCTACGATTTGATGGGCATCACCCGGCTCACCTATGCGCGCACCTTCGACTTTCAGTCGTATATCTGGGCGGCGATCATCTATCTGGTCATCGTTGAAACACTGCGCCACGGCGTCGAGTGGATCGAACGGCGCATCACCATCCATCTGCACCGCTGACTCCCATCGCCTTGCCTGATCCGGTAAGAAGACCGCAAAGCAGGCTTCTAAGGGATTCGAAAACATGGCTTCGGTGGCATTTCTCGGTCTTGGCGTCATGGGCTATCCGATGGCCGGGCATCTCAAGAACAAGGGTGGTCACGACGTCACCGTCTACAACCGCACCAGGGCGAAGGCCGAGCAGTGGGTTGCCCAGTATGGCGGCAGCCTCGCCGCGACGCCAGCCGAGGCGGCCGAGGGCAAGGATTTCGTCTTTTCCTGCGTCGGCAATGACGACGACCTGCGCTCGGTGACGACCGGCGCCCGAGGCGCCTTCAATTCCATGAAGAAAGGCGCCATCTTCGTCGACAACACCACGGCATCGGCCGAGGTCGCGCGCGAACTGGCGCAGCAGGCGCAAGCGCTCGGGTTTTCGTTCCTCGACGCCCCGGTCTCCGGCGGTCAGGCAGGCGCCGAGAACGGCATGCTGACCGTGATGATCGGCGGCGAGCCCGACGCCTTCGACAGGGCGAAGCCTGTCATAGATGCTTATGCCCGCATGGTCGGATTGATGGGACCGGCCGGGGCTGGCCAGCTCACCAAGATGATCAACCAAATCTGCATCGCCGGCCTCGTTCAGGGCTTGGCCGAGGGCATTCATTTCGGCAAGAAGGCTGGGCTCGACATCGAAAAGGTCATAGAGGTGATTTCCAAGGGTGCGGCCGGTTCCTGGCAGATGGAGAACCGGCACAAGACGATGAATGCCGGCAAATATGATTTCGGCTTCGCCGTCGACTGGATGCGCAAGGATCTTGGCATCTGCCTCGCCGAGGCCGACCGCAACGGCGCCAAACTGCCGGTGACGGCACTCGTCGACCAGTTCTACAAGGACGTGCAGGCGATGGGCGGCAAGCGCTGGGACACGTCCTCGCTGCTGGCGCGGTTGGAGAAATAGGATTTCGCCGTGGCCGAGCTTTCGCGTCAATCCAGCGCCGATGAAATTGTCGCTCATCTGCGCTCGATCGCCTCGGAGGAAAATCGACTTGGCATGCTGCGCTACGGCATCAAGATCGAACGTGCGCTCGGTATCTCGCATGGCCTCCAGCGGCAGATTGCCAAGAAAATCAAGCGCAACCACGAGCGTGCCTTTGAGCTTTGGCAGACAGGCATCATGGAAGCGCAGTTCATCGCTTCCGTGACAGCCGATCCGGAGCGGTTCTCCGCCGCGGATGCAAGACGATGGGCGGCGACTTTCGACTCCTGGGATATCGTCGACGGGGTGTCCGATCTCTTTGTCGATACGGATTGCTGGAAGGAATTGATCGCCGAATTCGCGGTCGACGAACGGGAATTTGTTCGACGCACGGCTTTTGCGATGATGGCCTGGTCGGTGATCCACCGGAAGAAGGAACCCGAGACGACCTTCCTCGAATTCCTGCCGATCATCGAAGCGCATGCGACCGACGGCCGCAATTTTGTGAAGAAGGCCGTGAACTGGGCGCTTCGTTCGATCGGCAAGCGATCGGTGAATTTGCACGGCCCTGCCCTTGCCGTGGCGCTAAAACTGGCGGCCTCGACAGACAGGACTGCTCGCTGGATCGGCAAGGATGCCGTGAAGGAACTCTCCGATGCCAAGACGCTCGAACGGCTCGCCGCCAGAAAAGCTTGACCTGAGCGAAGTGCGCTTCACGGAGGTGACGCAATCGACGCGCGCCGATTTCGAAAACCTGTTCGAGCAACCCGGCGGGCCGAAATACTGCTGGTGTATGGCTTGGCGCAATCTCGACCGCCGCGAGCATGTCGAGAACGACGAGAAGAAACGCGCGATGATGGCGCTGATCGACGCCGGCACGCCGGTCGGCATTGTCGCCCAGTTCGATGGCCGGACCGTCGGCTGGTGCTCGGTCGCGCCGCGCGAGAGCTACCGCAAGTTGTCACGACAGCAGGACGACCGCGAGGCCGGGATCTGGTCGATCGTCTGCTTCTTTGTGCCGAGAGCGTTGCGCGGTGGCGGGCTGGCAAGCGCATTGCTTGATGCAGCCATCGATCACGCCTTTGCCAAAGGTGCCACGACGATCGAGGCTTTTCCGGTCGACCAGGCATCGCCGAGCTACAGCTTCATGGGTTTTCGTGACATGTTCGTCGCCCGCGGCTTTCGCGAGATCGGCATGACCGGCTCGCGCCGGCATGTCATGCGGCTTGAACGTTGACCTTGGCGACAGCGGCAGCTTTACTTGCTGGCATAGGCCGCAGATCAAGGCCCAGCAGTGGAGCAGGAATGAAAAACCGTCTCAAGTCAGGCGCGACGCTTGCAGCCGCAGTGTTCGTCTCTGTTGTCGCAGGCAACGCTTGCGCCGGGACGATGCATATTTTCTGGAAGGATCTGCGCCCGGCGAGCCAGGCAGCCGCCGAAAGCGTCGGGCTGCCGATGATCGCGGCCAAAATGCCGGATCATGGCGAAACGCTGTCACTCAACTTGCAGGACAAGACCGTACAACTCGCGGGCTATGCACTGCCGGTCGATCGCGACGGTGATCTCGTCTACCAATTCCTGCTGGTGCCCTGGACGGGGGCCTGCAGCCATATGCCGACGCCGCCGCCCAACCAGATCGTCCTCGTTACGCCTGCCCAACCCTACCGGATGTCTGAGGCCTACCAGCCGGTTTCGGTGACCGGCGCCTTGCAGCCGGGCATGGAGAAGAGTCAGCTTTTTATCCTTGACGGCGTAAGTGTCATCCAGTCGGGCTACGCTGTGCGCAAGGCCGAGGTGGTCGACGTCGGCACCGTGCCGGACACGATCACGCTGCCGGTCAACTCGCCCTGGACTTTCCTCAACAAAAAGAAAAACTAAGCAAAAGAATCTCAGGCGGCGTTGGCGCCGGACTCCTTGTCGAGCACCATGTAATCCAGCGGCATCTCGGTCGTGTATTTGATCTGCTCCATGGCGAAGGAAGACGACACGTCGCGGATCTCGATCTTGGCGATCAGCCGCTTGTAGAAGGCGTCGTAGGCGGCGATGTCGGGCACCACGACGCGCAAGAGATAGTCGACGTCGCCGCTCATGCGGTAAAATTCGACCACTTCGGGAAACTCCTGGATGACCTCCGAAAAGCGCCGCAGCCATTCATGGCTGTGCGAATTGGTGCGGATCGAGACGAACACCGTCACCCGCACATTGACCTTTTCATGATCGAGGATGGCAACGCGCCGCTTGATGACGCCCTCTTCCTCGAGCTTCTGGATGCGCCGCCAGCACGGCGTCGTCGACAGGCCGACCTTCTTGGCGACGTCGGCGACTGCAAGCGTCGCATCCTCCTGAAGGAGGCGGAGAATTTTTCTATCGAGGCGGTCCATTGGGTGCTCCCCTGATGCAAATCGTCAAAATGCGCGGCTTTGGCACAACGACATGCATGAAAACAAGAATTTAACGCGCGTCCCGTCATGCGACACGCTTCGAGGAATAGATTACCATATTCCCTCTTGCTCAAGCCTATTACAAGAAAGAAATTCTGTTGAATAGCGCAAAAGCGAGTGATTTCTTGCTGAACGCTTAGCCGAGGCGATAGCGGATTTCCGATCTCAGAAAGGGCAGAAAATCCATTTCAAACCATGGATTGCGCTTCAGCCAGCCGGTGTTGCGCCAGGACGGGTGCGGCAGCGGCACGATCTTCGGGTCAGTCGACGCTGCCCAGATGGCGCGCCAGTCCATGACTGTTTCTGTCAGCGAGGGACGGCGCGCCGCGCCCATATGCCAGCTTTGGGCGTAGGTGCCGATCGTCAGTACCAGATCGACTTGCGGCATCAGTGCCATCAGCAATGCGCGCCAGGCCGGCGCACATTCGCGGCGCGGCGGCAGGTCGGCGCCCTTGGCGTCCTGACCGGGAAAGCAAAAACCCATCGGCACGATGGCAAACTTGTCCGTATCATAGAATTCCTCGCTGCCGACGCCCAGCCAGCTTCGCAGCCGGTCGCCGGAGGCGTCGGTGAACGGCATCCCTGTGATGTGGACCTTGGTACCCGGCGCCTGGCTGGCGATCAGGATGCGGGCGCTCGACGATGGCCGGAGCACCGGACGCGGCTGGTGCGGCAACGGCCTGCCGGCTGGCTTATCGACGCAGATGCGGCAGGCACGCACCCTCACCGCCAGGGCTTCCAACTGTTCGCTCATTTGGGACTCGTTATCAGGCGGCGGCACTCGGCCGGCTGGAGATTTCCCGATGCCAGCGCAGCACGTTGGTGCACTCTTCGGGTACCTTGATGCGAGCCGGCTTCATGAAATCGATGGCGACCAGCCCGGTGATGTCAGCGATCGAATAGGCATCGCCGGCGACGAATTCCCTGCCGGCGAGCTCAGTGTCCAGAAATCTCAGGAATTCGACCGCCTTCGGCTTGTTGGCCTCGCCCCATTCGGGGATCTGCGGGATCTCCCATTCCCTCATTGCGGGGTGGATGTGCCGGAAGGCCGCGGCGACGCAGCCGAACAAATTGAACTCCAGACGTCTTTGCCACATCTCGACGATTGCCTTGCCGAGCGCCCCATGCCCGAACAAAGCCGGCTCGGGGTGCAGTTCCTCGAAGTAACGACAGATTGCGACGGATTCGGTGATGATGGTGCCGTCATCGAGCTCGAGCACCGGCAGACGCTTCAGCGGATTGCGCGAGCTGACCGGCTGCTCTTTGTGCTCCAGCGCGCCCATGTCGACGGGCATCAGCGGAACCGGAAGTCCCTTTTCGGCCAGAAAAATCCGAACCCGACGTGGATTGGGCGCGCGCCCGCCGTCGAACAGCTTCATCTCCATCCTCCTCGTCCGTCCCGACGAACTATAGGCACAACTCACCAGAAGCGAAAAATTTCACGCAGTGCATCGCCGATCGACGCCAAGGCGCCGTGCTTTCTTTCGACCAGCTCATGGCCGTGGCTCTCGCGCCAGTTCTTCGGCTCGTCGAAAGTTCCGCCCCAGATGCCGGCTTTGCCCGCGCGCGCAGCAGCTTCCTCGGTCTCGAAATCGCCAAAGGCGACCGCCCAGCCGGCCTCGACCTGTGCGCGGTTGAGATCCTTGCCGCCGGCCTTGCAGTCGCCGAGCAGCCTGCCGTAGCGGTCGCGCTGCCAGCCGCTGCAGGAGACCGCTTTGCCGGCTATCAACCGCACCAGGGATTGCCGCGCGAGCTTGCCGCAAGGATAGTCGGCACCGTCCTTGCGGCAGATTTGCGAATATTCCGGCGCATCGATGCCACGCATGCGGATGCGCTCGCTGCCGAGCGTCATGCTATCGCCGTCATTGACGGTGGCCGCACCCTCCGTCTTGCGCGTCTCCACCCGGTCGAGGCGCGCCGCCAGGAGGATCAGCAGGCCCAGCACGATGAGTGTCAGCCCATAGTCCATCAGTCGGCGCCACAGGCTTCGCGGACGTGGCGCATAGTATCGCTGGCGCGGCCATCGCGACCACGAACGGCTCATATGGCAAACCGTTGGTTAATCATTCGAACGTAGCTTAACGATTTGAAATTGCTGCCCGCGTAAATTGAAGACTTCATGCCCCTGCAACGCTCGACCACGGCGGACAAGTTTATTGTGGACCGCAGGAAACGCCATCGCAACAGCGATGTCGCGCGCGCGGTGCGCAAGACGCGCGACCGTCTTTCGCAGCAAGCCGGAAATCCCGACTTCGACCGCGAGCTGTTGAAGCTCCACGCGCTTTCGATGACCGGCGGCGTGATCGTTATCCCGCTGCTCGTTCTGGCAACGGCCGCGGCAGGCTTGTTCGCGGGCCTCGGCAAGGAGATCGGCGTCTGGGCGCTGTTCACATTCATCTGCTATACCATCGTTGCGTTCATGGCGAGACGCGTCACGCAAGCGTCCGAGCTCAACCCGCTGGAGACGCACAGGGATTTCCTGATCGGCCATTTTCTTTGCGGGCTTGGCTGGGCCTGGTTCGCATGGCTTGGCTGCGAAGCTTGCCAAATCGACCAGTTCCAGGTCGCCAAGGCGGTGGTGCTGCTGCTCGCCATGTCGGCAACCGCGATCCTGGCATCGTCCCTTCGCGGTGCGCTGTTGGCGACCTTCGCCCTCCCGGTCGCCATCTATGCCTATGCCAGTGCAAAATTATGGATGCCGGTCGAAATGATCATGGCCGGGTTGCTGATCTCGTCGCTGCCGTTCTTCGCCTATGTGGCGCGCCAGCTCAACCGTTCCTCGCTGATGCTGTTTTCGTTCCGCTCCGAAAAGGATGCGCTGATCGCCGAACTGGAGACGGCGAAATCGATGTCGGACGAGGCACGGCGGCGGGCGGAAGACGCCAATCTGGCGAAATCGCGTTTCCTGGCCTCGATGAGCCACGAATTGCGCACGCCGCTCAACGCCATTCTCGGCTTTTCCGAAGTGATGGCCAACGAGGTGCTCGGCCCAATGAGCAACCCGACATACCGCGACTATGCCCGTGACGTGCACGACTCCGGACAGCATCTGCTCGACCTGATCAACGAAATCCTCGACCTGTCGCGTATCGAAGCGGGCCGTTATCAGCTCAATGAGGAGCCGATGATCCTGCTTTCCGTCGTCGAGGATTGCTGCCACATGATGGAGTTGAAGGCGCGCAACAAGGACATCCGCATCGTCCAGGATTTCGAAAACGCCTTGCCGCGCCTGTTTGCCGACGAACGGGCGGTGCGGCAGATTGTGCTCAACCTCTTGTCCAACGCCATCAAGTTCACCGCGACCGGCGGCGAAATCCGCGTGCGCGTCGGCTGGACGGCGGGCGGCGGGCAATATCTCTCCGTCAAGGACAATGGGCCGGGCATACCGGAAGACGAGATTCCGATCGTGCTCTCGGCCTTCGGCCAGGGCTCGATCGCCATCAAGAGCGCCGAACAGGGTACAGGGCTTGGCCTGCCGATCGTGCAAGGCCTGCTGGCCATGCATGGCGGTGAATTCCAGCTCCATTCCAGGCTGCGCGAAGGGACCGAGGCGATCGCCATCTTCCCGCTGAGCCGGGTGATGGAGGAACTGCCGGCGCTGCCGACCAAGGCGGTTGCTTCGCGCCGCCGCTGAATGCTTAACCGCCGACCGCGGCTGCCATGCCGGAGCTGGTCAGCGCGGCCGCCTTGACCAGGCCGGCGGCAAGCGCCGCCCCTACCCCCTCGCCTTGACTGACGCCCAGATCGAGTAGCGGGCGAAGGCCGAGGCGCTCGGCGGCCTTGGCATGGCCAGGCTCCGGCGACAGGCTTGCGAGGAGACAGTGATCGAGCGCGGCGGGGTTGGCGGTATGTAGGACGCCAGCGGCCGCAGTCACCGCAAACCCGTCGAGCAGCACCGGGATCTTCTGCATCCGCGCCGCCAGAATGGCGCCGCAGATCGCTGCGAATTCCCGTCCACCGACCCGGCGCAGCGCTTCCAGCGGGTCCTTGAGGCTCGCGCCGTGAAACGCGACCGCGGCATCGACCACCTCCGCCTTGCGCCTTTGCATCGCTGCGTCGGCCCCTGATCCGGGGCCGACCCAGTCGGCGCCGGTGCCGCCGAACAGTGCGGTGCAAAGGGCCGCGGCGACAGTCGAATTGCCAACGCCGAGGTCGCCAAGGCAAAGCAGGTCGGTGCCGCCGGCAATCGCTTCCATGCCGAAGGCCATGGTGGCGGCGCAACCGCGCTCGTCCAGTGCCGCATCCTCGGTGATGTCGGCTGTCGGAATGTGCAGAGCCAGATCGAACACCTTCAAGCCGAGATCGTTGGCGATGCAGATCTGGTTGATCGCTGCACCGCCGGCGGCGCAGAGCTCGACTGCATTTGCCGTAGCGGCGGCGGGGCGCGGCGAAATGCCGTGGCGGGTGACGCCATGATTGCCGGCAAAGATCGCCACCAATGGTCGAGTCACCACCGGCGGCGCGCGACCGCTCCAGCCGGCGAGCCAGGCGGCGATGTCCTCGATGCGGCCAAGCGAGCCTTCGGGCTTGTCTGCCTTGGCAAACAACTGGCGAACGCGGGTGTTGGCAGCCATATCTGCCGGCGGCAGGCTCACCAGGAGGTCGCGATAATCGTCGAAAGGCAGTGCGCTGGTCATGTCGATGGCAATCGTCCTTGTGAATTGGTGAGCGGCATAGCCGCCTTGGCGGGCCGGCACAACCTCGGCACAACTTCGAGGTATTGACGCGAAAGCACCCGTTGGCGGCGCATCCCGGAGGGCTTGCATTGACTTTGTCGTTGCACCATGTGGAGGCTAGCCAAGGAAATCCTTATGACGGCCATTGAATCCCCGTGCATCCTGGTCTGCTCGATCGACATGAAAACCGGCTTCTGTTTCGGTTGCGGCCGCACGCGCGAGGAAATCGCAGCCTGGATCGACATGACCCCGCAAACCCGCCGCAGCGTCATGGCCGAGCTGCCGGCAAGGCTGGAAACGGTCGAGCGACGCCCCCGCCGGGAAACCCGTCGCAGCCGCATGGCACGCGAACGCGACGCCCTCTCGTGAACCGGCCGCAGAGATGAACCGACTGCTGTGGATTCTGATCGTCGCGATCGGGGCAGGTGTACTCCTGCTCATGCTCAACGATTCCGCCGGCAGTACATTCGGCATTGAGAATTACGATTTCAGCCAGTTGATCTGGCTTGGCGCCTTAGCGGCACTCGTCGGCGCCGGCCTGCTCAGATCGGGCAGGCCGTTGGGCAACATGGCCCGCAGCCTCGGCGCCTGGGGCGCCATCGTGCTGGCGCTGATCGCCGGCTATCAGTACCGCTATGAGTTGCAGGATTTCGCCAGCCGCGTCACCGCCGGCCTTGTTCCCGGCAGTCCGCTGGCGCTGGGCGTGGAAGAAGGCCATGCCACCGTCACCCTGGACAAGGCCGGCAGCGGCCATTTCGAAGCGCGCGTCACGATCAACGGCACGCCGATCCTGACGGTTGTCGATACCGGCGCGACCAGCACAGTGCTGACCGCCGAGGACGCTCTGGCGGCCGGGTTCAATTCGGCGGCTCTCCACTTCACCATCCCGATCTCGACCGCCAACGGCATGACGCGCGCAGCGTCGGTGCGAAGCGACGAACTGTCGATCGGCGGCATCGTGCGCAAGGACATGCCCATCATGATCGCCGCACCCGGCACCCTCGGTCAGAGCCTGCTCGGCATGAATTTCATTAGCTCGCTGTCGGGTTTCGACGTGCGCGGCGACCGCATGATCTTGCGGGATTGAGTTCGCTCAGGCCGCCTCTGCGGTCCTGCCGAAATCGACCTCGGCGAAGGCTGACTTCAGCACCTCCGGTCCGGCACCCGGCCGTGTCGCCTCGGTGGAGAGGATCTGCCGGTAGCGGCGTGCACCGGGCAGGCCGTGAAACAGCCCGACCATGTGCCGGGTGACATGCCCGAGCCGTCCACCCTGTTCGATATGGCGTGCCGCATAGTTCGCCATGGCGTCGATCAGCGCGGCAAAGTCGAACGACTCAGCCGTGCTGCCGTAAAACGCGGCATCGATGCCGGTCAGTATCCCTGGCGTGTGATAGGCGGCGCGGCCGAGCATGGCGCCATCGACATGGTCGAGATGCGTCAGCGCCTCTGCGAGAGATTGAATGCCGCCGTTGATGCCGATGAATTTGTTTTGTTTTCTGGCTTTCAGCCGATAGACGCGGTCATAGTCGAGCGGTGGGATGTCACGATTTTCCTTTGGGCTCAGTCCTTCCAGCCAGGCCTTGCGGGCGTGCACCCACAGCGCGTCGGCGCCGGCCGCGAAAACACCGTCGGCCAACGCATCGAGCGCCGGTTCCGGATCCTGCTCATCGACGCCGATGCGGCACTTGACGGTAACCGGTATTTTCACCGCCGCCTTCATCGCCGCGACGCAATCTGCGACGAGCACAGGCGCCTTCATCAGGCAGGCTCCGAAGGTGCCCGACTGGACGCGGTCGGACGGGCAGCCGACATTGAGGTTGATTTCATCATAGCCGAAGGCTTCGCCGATGCGCGCCGCCTCGGCCAGCTTTCCCGGATCGGCGCCGCCGAGTTGCAGCGCCACCGGATGTTCGCTGTCGTTGAAGCCAAGCAGGCGCTCGCGTGCGCCGTGGATGACCGCATCGGCCACCACCATCTCGGTGTAGAGCAGCGCCTCGCGCGTCAGCTGGCGATGGAAGAACCGGCAGTGCCGGTCCGTCCAGTCCATCATGGGCGCCACGGCAACTTTGTGGCGTAACATATTCATTTTTCTAGTTTCTCTGTCTCAATCCGTCCGACACTCCGTTCGAATGACAGAGCAATTTGGCAAGAGATACAACACCTAACTAACCCGATATACGATTTTGCCGCCGCAACTGAAAGCAAATTGGCATGTCACAATGTCACTGTACGCACCAGTTAGATGCCTGCCGTAGAACGATGCACCGCCGGCGGCATACCAGTCAGCCAAGGCGAAGCGTGTTGCGGGCGATCTGCCACGCGGATTCGACATGCCGCCGCGCCGCCGCCGCCTCGTCCGGCTTGCGCGACCGGATTGCATCCATGATTTCGGTCATTTCGGTGATCGCCGGCTTTCAGGACCCGACTTCCGGCGATGTCTTGCTGGAAGGAAAATCACTGCTTGCAGTGCCTTCGCACAAGCGCAACATCGGCATGGTCTTCCAACGCTACACGCTGTTTCCGCATCTGACGGTGGCCGAAACCGTCGCTTTTCCGCTGCGGGTTCGCCGCCGGCCGGACACCGAGGTGAAGAAAAAGGTCGCCGACATGCTGGCCCTGGTGCGGCTCGAAAGCTTTGCCGGGCGCTTACCCGGTGCGCTGTCGGGCGGCCAGCAGCAACGCGTCGCGCTGGCCCGGGCGCTGGCCTACGATCGTCCGATCCTTTTGATGGACGAGCCATTGTCGGCGCTCGACAAGAAGCTGCGCGAGGAAATCCAGGGCGAAATCCGCCGCATCCATCGCCAGACCGGCGTCACTATTCTCTACGTCACCCACGATCAGGAAGAGGCGCTGCATCTGTCGGACCGAATCGCCCTGTTCAAGGGTGGCCGCATCGAGCAGACCGGCACCGGCGAGGATCTCTATCTCAGGCCGGCGACCGATTCCGTTGCCGGCTTCACCGGCAATTCCAATTTCCTTGCTGCCGAACATCTCGGCACCACCAACGGCACGACAACGATCCGCATGACAGACTGTTGGGTCATATCCGGAGTCAGGGCCAACGGCACGTTCGGCAAAGGCCAGAAGACCAGGCCTGATGATCCGGCCCGAAGCCTTTAGCATGGAGCGGAGCCCGGCGAGCGCGGAACTGAATGTCGAGATCGTCGACATCGCATTTTACGGCTAGCGCCGGCGGATCGTCGCGCGCATCGCCGCTGGGCAGGAGGTTGACATCAGGCCGACCTCCGCCGCCATGCAATCGCAGGATGTGTCGCCCTGCACCCGGCAGGTCTTTTTCGATCCGGCTGCTGCATTCCTGTTTCCGGCCTGACTAAGCCGCGGTGGATCGCCGCCCTTCAACGCTTCGCAGCGATGGAGGCGTGCTTAGGATAAGTTGTGGTTCGGTCCATCATCAGCTTCGGTCGGCAAGCGCGTAACGTGTTCGACACTACCGGCTGCTGATTGGATGGCGGGGGTAGCTCCTGTATCCATTGACAGTCGTCATGCTCGGTTGGAAGATGAAGAAGGTCAGCGGCGATAGCCATACGGGAAGGCAATGGTCCAACCGCCAGATACCGGACACCATCCTGGCAGCATCGTCGCGGTCATCGTCATTTGTTTGATCATCGTTGCTTTGTTCTTCATAGGCTTCAGATACTCAAGGCCGGGCCAGGGTACTCTCGTTATTCCTGGCGGTACGCAGCAGCAACCGTGAATCCGCCCCTTGGCGCGCGCTGATGCGGAGCCGTTCTCGGGCTGCCAAAAGTAGCCGGCGGGACTGGGGGACACAGCAGAATGGTCCGGCGCGTCGCAGCCGGTCTTTTTGCTCCCGCCGCGGCATTCCTTTCCCACCTAAACAACCAAGGCTGGCCGGCGTGGTGTCGACCATGCTGGGAGATGACGAGCCCTCATCCACCAGGCACTAGACGGCCCTGATCAGCCGGAGCAAAGAAAGCGCTTCGAAAAAGGTCCCTTTGCGAAAGGCGAGATAGGTCGGTTCTTCGACACCATGGAACCGGCGCTTGAAGGCCGCCTGCCCCTGCAGGTTGAAGCGGGTGCGATTGACCCACGGCGATTCATAGGCACGCTGGAAGGCGCGCCGCCAGAAATCGCTTTCGGCAAACCCGCTAGGTCCGATTTCGACAAGCGGCGACAGGCCGAGGGTGACCACGGAAACACCTTCGTCGCGAAAGCGGTCGACCGCGAATTTGGTCAGGCCGATCTCGGCATGCGCCGAGGCATCGATGTGCTTGCGCTTGAACGAGGTGGTGTAGCCGATGACCTTGCCGTCGCTGAACAGCGGATCGAAATCCAGCAAGGCCACCAGTTCTCCATCCGGACCGTGCAGGACGAAACGGCGCATATCGACGCCAAGGTGATCGGCAAAAGGCCTGTTGAGAAACCTCATCTCCCAGCGCTTGACGATGCGGTCGGCCCGCCAATTCTGGGAGAGCCTGGCAATCTCGTCGAGGAAGACGGTCCCGTTGTCCTCCGCGAAGGAAAACCCCTTCCTCAAGAGCCAGCGTTCGGAATAACGCACTGTCTCATTGCGCTTTCCGGAAAAGTCGTGGCCGGGCAGGACAAGCCTGGTGTCGACGCCGAGGCGGTTGACCTGATAGCCAAGTCCGGCAAGCACGCGCGCCGTCTGTTCGCCGATCTGCACGAACCACGGGCTGCCGGCAACCTCGATGAAACGTTCGATATAGTCGCGCCGATCGGCCGGGGCAGCCATTGGATCGCCGAGCGCGAAGTGATGTCGCGTTTTGGTTCCGTAAGCGATGTAGCCCTGGGCATCGCCGAAGTAGTGAAGCCCCTTCTGCACGGCGGTCGAATAGGCAAGGGAAAAATCACCATGGCGACGGACCAGCGCCAGGCGCTCGACATGGTTCAGCCGCAGCCGCGGTATTTTAGGCCCGCGGTTTTCCAGGAAACGATCTAGGCGTCTTCGCAGTGACGACATGGTCGACTTTCGCGTGCCGGCTAGGCCGATGAAAGAGCTGACGGACCCCAAACCGATCATATTGCCGCGAGCTGATCCTTATCTCAGCGCGTCATGCTTCCCCAGCCGGAACCGCCAGATTCCTAGGCGCAATCTGCCCCGGTCCCGCCCCGAGGCGGCGGCACCACGCGTTGTTGCCGACGCCGATGCCACTTCGGAAGCGCCCAGGTCACCTGCCAAACACAATGCTCTTATCGAACTGCGCTCTGAGAAGATTCTGCCTGATCGGAAGCCAGGAACTCGTCGCGTTCTGCTATCCACAAGTCGGCATAGTCGACATTCTGCCACTCGGCAAACCACGGGCCGCCGCTCGTATAGTGGACCGCCTTAGGTGTGCCGACAGCAGGCTTTTCGTTCCAGCCTTCGAGCCAATTCCACTCTACTGGCAATAAACCCAAATCTTTGTCGGCAACCCACTGCATTCGGTGAAGATAGGCGCCACTTTCCTGATTCACGACCTCTGGCGTGAGCGATTTGACCGAAGGATGCGCGCAATTGAACAGCATCAGCGACGACCAGTTTTTCCGAGGATAGGATGTCTGGACCACGCCATCCATCTTGGTTGTGGCCTTCGGCGTATAGTCATGCTGGACGCAATAGACCGCCTTGTCCGAGTCCGTATATTTCAGCAGGCCTGCGACGTCACCAAGCCACAGGAAATCGCAATCACAAAACAGGGCCCAACCCGTGTAGTCGGCGAGAAAAGGCGTGAGGAAGCGCGTGTAGGTGAACTCCGTCGAGGCGAGTGGATCTTTTTCCCGCCAATACAGCCTACGGGCACGCATCTCGTCTTGTTTGATCGGAATGACGGAGACAGGCGCCGACGCATGTTTGAGCAGCGAGTGTCGCGCGACGTCGTACGCGATCGGCTCACGGCTGTCCCATCCGATAAATACCCTAAACGCATCAGTCATATTCACTACCCTGGCTTTCGATTTTAACGGTCGTACACTAACTAGTTGGCGATGGCTCGGCAACAATTGCGGTCAACCGAGCCGGTTTCTCACAGATTTGTCCTGGCCTCAGCCTTGCTTTTCTGGGTGGACCTGGCCTCGCATTCCCAATGCGACACGCGCCCATTTCTGATAGGTGTAGCTGGCCGAATACGCGGCCACCATCGCACCAATGGAACCGTCCAGAAATCCCAGCCGGAAAATATAGCTGCGCACATAGGCCCAGACGGAACGCAAAACTGCCTTGCCTATCGAGCTTTTTTTGCCCTCGGCAAGCAGCTGCGCGGCGGATGCTTCTGCGTACCGGCCGATCTTGTCGTGGGCATCTGCCAGGTCGGTGATCGAGTCGTGCTCGATCGGCTGGGACAATCGCCCGACCTTTCCGTTCAGCACTACTTTCTCGTGCACGGTGTCGTCGCTGAAGCGCCCGGAGCGGCGACGGAAGAGCCTGAGCACCAGATCGGGCGACCAGCCACTATGGCGGACAATGTGCCCGCAAAAGCGCGATCTTCTCGGTATTTCGAAGCCGTCATAGGCTTTTGGGTCGGCGATTGCGGCCCTGATTTCCGTGCCGAGCGGCGCCTCCACCCACTCATCGGCATCCAGCGAGAGGATCCAATCCCCCGTTGCCGCGGCCAGCGCACGGTTTTTTTGCGCGCCGAAACCGGGCCAATCAAGGGTCATCAAAACCTTGGCCCCCAAGTCACCGGCAATCTCCCTGGTGCTGTCGCTGCTGTCATTGTCAAGAACGATGATTTCGTCTGCAAAATCCACCGAGCGAAGGCAGCGCGCGATGGACGCCTCCTCGTTGCGGGTGATGATAATGACCGAGAGCGCCGGCACGGTCAGAAGGTTCCGGCATCAAAGCTGCCACTGTCATTCGAATGCATCTGCAGCATCGGCTCCCGGCCCGTTAGCACATTGAGGGTACTAATTCAACAAAGTCGAAAATCATTTCAGATCAAGGCTTTCATACAGCGCCATCATTCGCTTGATCATGACATTGAAATCATAGTGTTCGGCCGCCGCTCTCACCCGGGTTCCGGTTTCAGGTCGTGACGCCAACTGCAGCGCGTGGGCGAGCGCTGCTGCGAGGTCACTTTCGCTGGCCGCATCGCAAACGAGCGTCGGCTCGAACCGCTCGACAAGCTCGCGCGCTCCACAGCCGGTGCTTACCACGACGGGCAAGCCGCTCGCCATCGCTTCGATGACCACTGTGCCGAAAGGATCATAGATGGAAGGCAGCACGGCAATATCGGCCGCGCCGTACCACGGCAGCATGTCTTTCTGTGGCCCCAGCATCTTGAGCCGTGCGCCGAGACCGAGCCTGTTACCGGCCTGCCTGAAGGCGTTGGCGCGCGAATCATGGCCGATGACCCACAATTCCGGCTCGCCATAGAGCCTGGCGACAGCCTTCATCAGTGCAAGCAGTCCTTTTCGCGCAAAGCCCGAGCCGACAAACAGGACGACCGGCCTGTTTTCGTCGACGTCGAGCCGCGCGCGGACCCCGGCCCGATGCTGTTGGCGCAGTTGCGGATTGAAGCGGTCGAGGTCCACCCCGTTGGGAATATGGTGCACATTTTCGGCCGGATAATCATAGTGACGGACAATGTCCTCGGCGACCATCTTCGAAATCGCTATGACAGCTTTGAGCCGTGGGCTGGCATAGGTTGCGCGCTCGAGGCGCAGCGTCTGGCGGTGAAAGGGGCTCAGCGCCATTGCCGCCCTGCCGAGCCGCGTCTCGAAACGCCGCCGTTCGGCAAGATAGGCGGCATGAACGCCCTCCCCGGCCCGGAAAACATCGCAGCACGGGAGGCGATCGTTGCTCTGCACCAGCGCCGGTGGCATCTCGGCGATCTTGCGGCAGGCGGCTTGAGCAAAGGACGCCGCCCGCAGCGAACGCGGAAAGCGGCGGCCGGCGCAATGGATGAATTCTATGCCTTCATAGCGCGGCCAGTCGCCGGAGAGCACGGCCACCGGCCGCTGACGCGCGGCAAATGCAGCCATGATGTTTTCCAGCATGATCTCGCCGCCGCCAAAGGGCGCATAACGCTGGCGCACGAACAGGATCGGCCTGTCGAATTGATTTTCGATGCCACGAATGCCGGCGTGCATGGGGTCTGGGCTCCGGCCTTGTTGCCATCTAACGATGTCTATAGAGGCCAGCGCGCATCGGCAACAGTTGGAAAGCTCAGTCGCGGAACTCAGAACAGGCCTGTGTCCATTGTCCGCGACTGCTTGCGATTTGCCTGACGGTGCTGCATGTAGAAATTAACAGCAAACAGCGGATCAGCGCCAGCTCCAGCCGGGTAGTGACCGCTATGAGGGGGAATCGACGGCTTGAGCAAAGCAACTTGGCCCGCCATTGTCCGCCGGACGATTACCGACACCGCCATATATCGGCTGAGACACACCTTCGGAAGGCGGGCAGAAGTGTCATCGCTGCGGCCGATAACGCCCCTCAAAGTGAATGACCTGCCTTTGATCCTCGTCATCCGCAACGAGGCGGACAGGCTACGCCCGTTCCTGAAGCACTATCGCGAGCTCGGCGTCACCAGATTCGCCGTCCTTGATGATCGCTCGACCGACGGAACAGCTGAGCTTCTGGCCGAGCAGCCAGATGTCGATCTATTCAGCTCGCCGCTCACCTATTCTCAGTCGGACCTGGGAAACCTTTGGCGGCAGCGTCTTGTGCAGATTTATGGTCAGCCTCGCTGGTATCTGACCGTCGATGCGGACGAATATCTTGTTTATGACGGCATGGATCAGAATCCGCTCGGCGCGATGGCCGCCTGGCTCAAGCGGCGCGGAATGACACGCCTGCTGGCGCCGATGATCGACATGTATCCGAGCGGAAACATCTGGGACGTACCCTTCGATCCCATCGTGCCCCCATGGCAGGTTGCGGACCATTTCGACGGCAGCGGCTATGAGGTGACGAGGAGCCCCCGGCATCTCAAGATCACAGGCGGCCCGAGGACCCGGCTTTTCGCCAGGCAGCACAAGTTGACCAAGTTTCCTCTGATATATGTTGATCGCCAGACGATTTTTACGTCGATTCACGCACCGCTGCCCTACTGGCGAAACTATATAAAGGGATTGGCCGGCCTGCTTCATTTCAAGTTCTTCGCCGATTTCAACGACAAGGCGCAGGTCGCGGTGGCGGAAGGTCAGTATTGGAACGGCGCTTCCAAATATCGCCAGTATCATGAGGTCTCGAGCGGTAAAGCCGCTCTCAGCGCGATGAGCGAACAGTCAATGCTGTACGAAGGCGCTCACAGCCTGTTCCAAACGGGTTTGATCGACAAAATTGATTGGTAGACGGCACTCCAGCAGATGCCGAACCAACATTATGCATAACCGAACGCTTTCATCAGCTGGGCACCTCGTCCTTGTACCAGGTCCTGTAACTCGGCGTTTCCAAGTTCGGAGCGCCATCTCCCGCTCCCGTCATAGATTGGCTGATTGACCTGTTGGTTCCGGAGCACCTCGTGTGGCGTCTCGACGCTGGCGTCGGTCGGCTTGAACCATTGCTGCGGGTTCTTGTGGTAGTCGAGGAGATCCGGGCTGAAGGTCACATCAAGAAAGCCGCATATCTGCTCGACGACTTTGGCCGGATTCTCGACCAGATCCTCATAGCGATAGATCAGCACATCCGGCTTTCCCCGTTCCGCGAGAACCAGCGCATTATCGTTGATCCAGCGGTCGAGAGCCTCCTGTGGGTCGTCAAGTCGTTTGGTCAGCGACGCCACGACGTCGCGCCCGTCTCGCACCGGCATGATGAAACGCGCGCCGGGCACGAGCCGGCGAATGCGGGCCACACGGCGGATATGCCGCGGCGTCTTTTCAAGCAGCGCGTTCTTTCCAGCCTCGCGCGCCGCCCGCTTCAGTTTCCAGAAGCGGAACATGGCCAGTGGCGTCCACTTGAAGAAAATGTTGGTTTCCTGGAGCGGCAGGTAGACGTCAGGATGCGATGCAAGGATCGTCGCAATCAACGTCGTCCCGCTATGGCCGCAGCCGCAAATGAATCCGGTCCGCATCACCATGTCGGCAATGCCCCCTAGCCCACGGCGACCCGGGCGCGGTTATCGACGCGAGCGTAGCACAAGCCGTTCGTGCTAAAGACCTTGTCCAGCTTCTCCCAATATTCGAACTTGGCTAACTGCTCGTCACAATAGGCCACGTCGTTCTCGGAAAGATATTCGCCGTAACCGCCTATCTTACCCTTGCGCACCTTGAAGCTTTCGGGATCATTCGCATCGCGCGGCTGTAATATCTTGCCGTATCGATCGGACAGATCACCGGTCGATTCACTCACTTTCATCTTGTCGAAGGTTCGGTTGTTCGCCACGTCGACAAGCGTCTGATCGTCAGCCTGCTGGTTCAGGAATCCAAGGATCGCGCGAAGGACACCAGCCGTATCCCGATGCATATCTTCATATTGAAGATACCGGATTTCGCGCATCCGGGGCATGGCCGCGAACCAATGCAGATTGAATCTGATGATCTTTTCAATCCCATGATTGTCGCTTCTGATAAAATCACTGAACGATCCGGCTGGAAGCATGTGGCGCTTCTGAACCTGAAAGTACCCTGAGACCACCGTATCTCTTGGATCGCGAACAAGCATTATTGTTCTTCTCTTCTTGTATCGAGATTTATTCTCCTTGAGGCTCGATTTTGGTCGAAGTAACTTGTGGTCGGTTCCGTCGTGAATGTATTGAACTTCAACTCCGAGATCGTCCAGCATGACACGCAGCCACGTGCGCCCTGATTTTGGAAAGGATACGATAAGAGGAAGAGGCGGCGCTTTGGCCTGGAAAAATTTTAGAAAGGACATGGGAGAGACCTCCTTTAGATTATCAGAGCTGGCGCCCGAACCGCTGCAGGCCAGACCAACCCCATTACTGGGCGCCTAAGCCTACGGCTGATTCGAACACAAGGCAGAAATGCCGGCAAGAATTGCGATCCTCTGCGGGGCGAATTGGCCTTTACTATATCCCGGTTCGGAATGCCTTATGTTTTTTGGCCTGTTGCGACGAGTGTTCGACACGGGCGCTCCATTCCGCGATCCGTCGGCCGAACGCTTAATGCGGATCGCGTCGATGCGTATTCAGTGACGCGCTTTCGGACGACATGCATTAGCCACTCACTTTTGTGATCCATGGCGCCAGGATGGCCTCGGCCTCGCTCATCACCACGGACCAGGGGCGTTCCCGTTTCGAGACCAGCACGGCCGATGGATAGTAGGGCGTGCGGTCGCCCTCGACCGGCCAGGAGCGCTTGAAGCCGTCGCCCAGAATGAAAACCGAGGGGATGCCGAGCGCGCCCGCCAGATGCGCTCCGGTATTGCTGATGGTCACCACGGCGTCCATCGCGGCAACCTGCGCGGCGAAAAGGTCCATGTCGACGAGCTGATCGACCGATCTGTCATGAAGAATGCGCTCCGGCTCACCGTCGGTCAGGATCTTCAGATCGGTCTCGATCTGGCCGTACTGCAGCGAGACGAACCGGAGGTCCGGGCGGCCGATCAGGTTTCGCCAGGCGGCAAGCGGCGGCAGGTCTTTGCCGGGATTGGAGCTGCCCCATGCGATACCGACCAACGGCCGCCCTTCCTTCTGGTAGCGGGCGCGAAGTTCAGCGACCCGGGCCGGATCCGGCTTAAGGGGCACGAAGTGCTCGCGGATCGTTGCCTCGTCGGTCTCGAAAACGGCAGTCAGATGCTGGACGCCGGCGAAGGCCTGCGCTTCGGCATAGACGGCCTTGCCGCCAGCGCCGACCGGCCGCACATCGGCAGTCGGAAAAGTGCGCTGAAAGAGCGGTATCAGGCGGCGCTCGACGAGGACGATCGAATGGGCGGCGCGCGCCAGGGCACAGCCGACGGAGCTCGCATGATGGATCGCTGTGGCCAGACCCTGCTTTTCGGTTTCCATCAGATCGATCAGCAGTGTCTGGCCAGAAATATCCTGGCCCAGCCACTCGCCATCGACGCGGCCGTTGACGATGTGGCGTCGTGCAATCCTGAGTTCGGCGGCTGCGCCATAGGCGCCCATCCGCATCAGCGCCTTGCTGAGCTCGTCGAGCAGGTGGACCTCGCCCCTCGATTTTGCAATGGATCCAAGAGCCAGGGCTTTCGGCAGTGCCGCCGGCCAATCGCGGGACTCGACGCTCCGCCGATAATCCGCCATCTGATCGGCAATGTCGCCGTCACGCCAGCGAAGGAAGAGCTGCCGCCGGTGACGTCGGAACCAGACCTTGTATTTGTAGCCTGCAAGCGCGACAGCGCGGCGCAACCGGCCGAGAAGTAGGCTACCTTCCATCGCCAGCTCCGCCGATGATTTGCATGACCCGTCCGCCTGCCTCCTGCACTGCCGACGCCCAGGCTCGGCCGCCTTTTCGGACCAGTCGAACGCTCGGATATGCGGCGACGGTCTCGCCGAAGGCAGGCCAGGACAGTCGAAACCCGTCGTCGAGCATGACAACCGTCGGCACGCCGAGCGCTCCGGCCAGGTTGGCACCGGTATTGCTGATCGTCACCACCGCGTCGAGCGCCGCGATTTGGGCGGCAAAGCGGTCCATGTCCGTCAATTGGTCGACGGAAGCGTCATGGATGATGCGCCCCGGCGCGTGGCGCTCGAACTCGGAGAGGGCCGGCCCGACATCGCCATATTGCAAGCTGACGAGGCGCCCCGGCAGGCTGGCGAACAGCGTCCGCCAGTCGTCCAGGGCCGGCAGATCCTTGCTCTTGTTGAGGCTTCCCCAGGCAAATCCGATCAGGGGACCTGGGCCGCCATCGAGATAGGTGCCGCGCAGCTCGGCAACCAGTCGGCGGTCCGGCTCCAGCGGAACGAAGGGCGCGCGTGCCGCCGGGTCGTCCGGCCAGAAATGCTTTGCGAGTGTCTCGAAACCGGCAACGACATCGGCGTCCACTGCCGCCATGTCCTCTTCCCCTTCAATCCTGACATCGAGCGCAGGATATGTTCTGCGATAAAGCGGTGCCAGTCGCGGCTCGACGAAGACGATGCATCGACCGGCAGCCGCGACGACTGGACCAAGCAGCGACGCGAACTGGAAAAAGATCGCCAGGTCGCCTTCGCGACGATCGACTAGAAGCGTGCGACCCGCAAGATCACTGCCATCCCAATCGGGTCTGCCGCGCTGCTTGCTCGCCGCCATCAACTGCCAGATGCGATTTCCTCCGTCGAGACGCCTCAGTCCGCGCCCCGCTTTCTTGATCAGGCCGAGATCGCCAAGCTGCTCACCAAGCGCGCCAAGCGCCAGTGCATGGTCGCGAGCAGTTTGCCAGTCACCACGCTGCACGCTTTCCTCCATCAGCCTCATATGCCTTTCGGCACTTTCGTCGGCGTGGCGCGAGGGACGTCTAAGAAGTTCCTTTGCCCGCTCGAGAACCTTCTGCAGCCGCTTGCCGGCGGCGCCTTGCGGGCGCAGATCGGCGGTTTTTGCTTTCTGAAGGATGGTTCGTCTGTTCTGCACGGCGATGTTCTATCGTCCTCGGGGAGCGTCGGAAAGCGTCGTCAGGATCGATGAGAGCTGCCGGCCGGCCTCGTCGAGCACCAGCGACCAAGGGCGCCCCTCCTTGCGAATGACAATGCCCTTCGGATACCAGGGTGTCCGGTCGCCGGTCACCGGCCATGCCGTCTGAAAATTATCGTCGATGAGGAAAACAGTCGGCACGCCAAGGGCTCCGGCAAGATGGGCCGCCGTATTGCTGATCGTCACGACAGCATCGAGTGCGGCGACCTGTGCCGCGAAACCGTCCATGTCGACCATCTGGTCGACGCCGTCGTCAAAGATCAGACGCGCTTCATTGCCGTTGCGAAGGCGCCGCAACGCCGGCTTGATCTGTCCGTACTGGAGCGAAACGAAGGTCGCTTGTGTCTGGGCGATGAACCGTGCCCATTCAGGAAAATCAGGCACGTCCTTGGTGTGGGATTTGCTGCCCCAGGAGAGGCCGACCAGCGGCAGATCCGTCATCGCCCGATAGCGCTTGCGGAATGTCTCGACGTGTTCAGGATCTGCCCGCAGCGGCACGAAGTCGGCAGCAAGCTTTTCGGCATCGCGTCCGAACACCCAGGCGAGATCTTCGAAAGTCGCACGTTTGTTGGCGACCACATTCCGCTGCGCCGGGACCACGGTCGCCTTCGGGAACGTTCGCTGCAGAATTGGTACCAGGCGCGGCTCGACCCGGATTGTTGCGCTTTGCGCATAGGCAGCGGCAGCGCCGGCCAGTCGCGCGTGGCGGATAACCCGGCCAAGGCTGCGCGGGTCATCCTCCACAAGGTCGATCAGCAGTGTATCCGATCCGAGATTCTCGCCGGTCCACTCGTTCGCGCTTTTCCCTTTCCGCAGCCGGCGAGCGGAAAGCCGAAGCTCAGCTGCCCGCGCAAAGTTGCCAAGCCGTTCGAATGCCTGGCCCGCCTTCTGCATCAGCTCCGGGTCGCGATTATGATCGGCCGCGACAGCTATCTCATTGGTACCGGCTTCAAGGCCTTTCCAGTCCCTGCGAACGATCAGGGCCTCAACCCTGGCTTGCAGCTCAAGAATGGACCGCGGCTGCTTGGGGCCGGAAAACAACCTGCGCACCGCCTTTTTGTACCGGCGCACCTGAAGGCCCAGTCCACCAATCACATACCGAACATAGGAACCGTGATAAAAGCTGGTCATCGGCCTTCAGCGCAATACGCTCTGCCGCAGCTTTTTGCCGCTTTCGACCATCGGATCGGGCGTCTCCAGGTGGAATATCGAACGATATATCTCGCTGTGCTTGGCAAGCTGGTCATGCGTTCCAGCATCGACAAGCTGTCCGGCGTCAAATACGAGAATACGATCGGCCGCCTTGATTGTAGACAGCCTGTGCGCAATGCAGATCACTGTGCGCTGAAATGTGTTGTCGAAGGCTGCCTCCATGACTGCCCGTTCGTTTTCACCGTCAAGCGCCGATGTCGCTTCATCATAGACGATTACCGCAGCATTCTTGAGCAGGGCGCGTGCGATGGCGACGCGTTGTTTCTGCCCGCCCGACAGATTGGTGCCGCTCGGCCCGACAAGCGTGTCGAGCCCGTTTTCGAGCGCCGAAGCAAAGCTGGTGACCCGGGCGAGGTTCGCAGCGGACTCGATTTCCTGATCCGTGGCGTTCGGGCGGCCGTCGCGAATGTTGTCGCGGATCGAGCCTTCGAACAGGAAGACGTCCTGTGACACCAGTGCGATATTATCGCGAACGTCGGCCAGGCTGATCTTCGAAATGTCCTTTCCGTCGATCAGGATCCTGCCCTTGTCCGGCTCCATCAGGCGCAGGATCAGATTGACGATGGTGGTCTTGCCGGCGCCGGAGCGGCCGACGATCGCCAGCTTCTCACGAGGTCGCACGTCGAAGGAAACACCCTCGAGCGCCGGGCTGTTGCCGTCATAGGAAAAGGCCACATCTTCAAAGCGGATACCACCATCGACGTCGGCCAGGCGCTCGCCCGCGATTGCAAGTCGCCGCTGCTCGGGCGTGTCGATCAAATCATACATCTGTTCGACGGCGACCATTTGCTTCTGGATGTCGACATTGACCCGGGCCAACCGCTTGGCAGGCTCATAGGCAAGCAGGAACGCGGTAATGAAGGCCATGAATTCGCCGGGCGTCTTGCCGTTGCCGAGGGTCTGCCAGCTGGCGTACATAACGAAAAGCCCGATGATCACGCCGCCGCCGGTCTCCATCAATGGGCTCATCAATGCTGACGTCCGGTTGATCTGGATGCCACGTCTTTCCATCTTGCGGACGGCCTTTGCAAAGCTGGCAACCGCCTTGTCCTCGAGCTGGAAGGACTTGATGGTGCGGATGCCTTCGACGGCTTCCGTGCCGATCGACTGGACCTGTGCGGCCAATTCCGTCTCGCCCCTCGCCAGCGCCTTGAGCTTCCTGGTTATCGCGCCGACTGACAGGAACAGCATCGGCAGAACCGCCACGGATATTAGCGACATTACCGGGTCCTGCTTGACCATGACGCTGGCCAAGGCAATCAGGGTCAGCAGATCAGAGACGGCGCTGCTCGTGAGGGTGAGAATAACGGTCGCCCCGGCGCGCGCGTTGAACATGATCTTGGAGATAAATTTTGCCGGATGCTGGTTCGCGAAACGGCTGATGTCGAAATACACCATTCGGGAAAATTGACGGTTTTGAAGGTCTGAAACGATAGCCCGGCGAATCTTCCCCGTGGTGATGGTCTGGCAGTAGGCAGCTATGCCCTTGACCAGGAAAATGCCGATAATGACGACGCTGATACCCGATACAGCGGCAGCGTCTCGCTCGACATAGATGGTGTTGATCATGACTTTCATGATCCAGGCCGCTGCCCCGGTCGCCGCAGCAGCAGCGATCGAGCACAGCAAACCTGTCACATACAGCATCTTGTGCGGCGGCAGATTTTCGCCAATCAGACGCTTGATCAGCGGATATGCTGGGGCCGTTGACACTCGTTTCTTTGCAATCATCTCGTCGCCGCCCGTTGCGATCCCGTCCGGTCTTTGTGTTGTCTTGAAGCGCGAAACGGTTTCGATCACCTGTCTGTGGCTTCGTTCCCGACCGCAGTCAATGCCGAACCGGACCCTTGCACGTCATCGGCTTACGACCGTCGGTTCCTCGCATACGAGCATAGCGGACCCAGCCACGCGGCTCTTGCGCCATTCGCTGTCGGCCGCGCTATGCCCGGTCAGTGTTTCGCGAGGACCATGAGATGGCTTCCAAGAGGCGAGGTGTGATTGCTTTTGATTGAAAAGCCCACATCCGAAAGCACCGCGATCATCTCTCTATCCTTGCCAGGAGGAACGCGGGCAACGATCGTTTGAGCACGCCTGGCGATATCGCACAGCACGCGTCGCGCCTTGTCCGCGCCGAGGCTCCACTGCATGTGATGGTAGACCGCCAGCAGCATGACGATGTCATACTGCGGTTGGAGAACATTTTGCAGCTTCCGGCTGCCAAGATCGAGACAATCGAACCGGCTTTGAACCGGACAACCCAGGAAGATCATCCTGGCCGTCTTGATATGCGGCTTGAGAATGTCGATCCCATGGATCGAACTCGGTCCTAGCTTGGATATCTCATAGGCGACAACACCCATGTTGCAGCCAACATCGAGAATGGACTTCCCGGCGTAGTCGACCTCTGCTGAGAATAGGCCGTCCAGTCGGTCGTCCCACGTTCCCTTGAATCTCTTTTGCTTATTTGACCACCACAAATCATTGTTCTCCAAAAGCGGCGCCGGACTGGTTTCCTTGACGGAGGACGACTGTGCGCTGGGCCTTGGCCCCGGACCAGTTGCTGGCGCGCAAACGACACTGTCCAGAATGTCCTGTAAACGTAACCGCGGGAGAAAGGAACTCCTGATCACAGCATCCTGCGAAGACGTTTCGGGAAGCTGACGAACATCAGCCCAACAGATCGACACATCGGTTGGAAACCGCAATGTCGCTTGGCGCCCCCTACCCGGGCCTGCCCTCGAGTTCCTGAAACGTACGCCCTTTCGGCAAGGCAAGCCATGTTTGTTCTTGCTTTGTGCCGGCAGCTATGCTACTAATTTGCCTATGGTGCTGATTTGCACCAACGACCGTCTTGCCGCGAGATGCGGTTTTTCAGCCAGGCTCGATCAAAGCTCGCCCGCATTGCCGGGCTTTTTGGCCAACAAGGTCGAGCGCCGGCCTTTTCGGCAGCTTCCGAGAAGGGAAATCGGAAAAGCAGCTTCCGGTTCTCGTCGCAGATTTCGAAGGAAAGGTCTGTCAGGACTGGGCTGCCGCTGAGCAGACCCTCGGCCAGGATTTCCTTGGCCGAAGCCATGGCGTTGTCCTGGGCGGCAGACAGGCCATCCAGGTCCTGCCCCTCGAAATCTTCCGTCAAGCGGCCGTCATTGTTGGTAGTGTCTCAGTTTGAAATTTGAGACCGGTCAGCCTATCAGAATGCATGAAGTCATATTTCTTGGTTGGGACAATAGGGAAGGCCCAAACTGAAGCGGAGTTGGACCGACAACTCCCCGGCCAACGGCACCCTTGGGTGCTACCCAGACTCGGTGGAGGCGATGCTATCGCCTACGTCAGTTTGGAAGCCAACGGGGATGTCCAAGTCGATGTTACCGGTCGGCACCACCCGAAGGATCAAGTCGTATTGCGCCTGCTGCGATTGCTCCGAAATGAAGTCGGCGGCACTATCGAAGATGACGGCTAGATGCCGCGTTTTTGTACGGCCCACGCTTGCCCGGCTTCGGCCCCTCCAAGAAGAACAACGGCGAAGGCAAAGAAAAGATGCTCACTTGGACCACGCTGAGCTCATTAAATGAAAACGATCTCCTCTACCGTGGCGCGGTGTTTCGCTTCCGTGCAGTAACACCAATCGAAGAGATCCGAGAATATATGCTGTTTGAAACCTTCGAAGCATCCGGTCTAGGGCTTGTCCGGTGCAGCGGCTATGGCGCGGGCCACGTCTCGTCTATTTGCCGAAGGAAGCGAGGGCAAAGGGCGCAATGGCAATATCGCCAATTTGGCTTGCCTCGCATTGGCGCAAATGGATCGGTCATTCTACCCCAAGCGAAGTTTGGGTATCCAAGGCGGCGCGGGAGCCGCCGGAGCGGCTGCCAGCCAGTGATGCCTTCGAGATGAAGCCGGGCAATCTTCCGCCCGATAAAAAATGAATTCAAACTGAGACACTACCTCATTGTTTCAGAAATGAAAAAATATCTCGGCATGCCTGCTCCGGCTGGTTGGTTTATGTCGTCGCGAGCGGTCTCAGGAACAGCGTTGGATTCGTACAGGACAGCACTGTACGATTTTGACATCGGGATTCATGGCATTCAGGCCTTCATGCGTCAGGTCGATCGAACAGCACCCCCAGCCCATGCTCGAACGCACATGCCGCAATCATTTCGTCCAGGGCTTTTCCGGAGACCGGGCAATTCGGCATGACAGCCGTGATCGCCATCTCAGCCGCTGCGGTGGAAACCTCATCGTGGCGCCTCTTCCTGGTCTCGATATATTGCTCGATCAGAATTTTCAGGCGCCGCGCTGCAATCTCGTCAACGACCATCGTTCTCCCTCGATTCGGCACAATGTCCGTCTTCCGGGTGAAAGGTCCGCTGCCATTGGGTAGCAGCGGACCACTCGGCTGGGTGACCCAATAGCCCGAGGCGGGGGTCTCGGACCGTCACACAATAGCTTCGAGAGGCCACTCGTTCCAGAACGCTGCCGTTGGTAATATTCGTACACTGAACATTGCCGCAGGCAGTCCGCGACTGTGCGATTTTTCGGCTAAGCTGCCGTCGCCGGATACCGGATCAGCTCCGGCTTTGATAGCTGTAGATGCCTGCGCCGATAGCGACCGCTCCTACGGTGATCAGAATCGATGGCACCCCCATCAACGTCGCGACGATCCCCCAGACGATGGCGACGGCGATTGCGCCGGCAGTCCCCAGGACCAATCTAAGCCGTTTCGACATTATCCATTCCCCCAAAAGTGCATCTCTGGCCTTTTCCGGTCGAAATACCGCAATGCGGCACCATTGTCTGCCCTTCGTCCAACTTTCTATGCCGCCCCTGAGCCCGACCGCTGAGGCGTAAGCGATCCGTTTGCCGCCCTGTTGCAAACACCCACTCGACAGCGAGGAAGCTTTGGGCGCGAGCCCGAGAAGCGGGGCGTCAGAAGCGAGGTATCTATGCAAAATTTTCGGAATTTACTCCGGTTCTCGATCAGGCCATGGCGGCCACGACAACCGCAATAGTCATCACGGGCCTTACGCCCGAGACAACCGAAGCGACTTTGATTTGCCATAGGTTGGTCTGCCAGATGGCGAGTAATGAACCCAGTGCCTTCGGCACCAAAAATCAGCGTAAATGCAGCTGCGAAAATGTAAGCGAGGGCGCTAACAACCATCCCTCCCCGCACAATGTCAACAAGGGGCCCTTCGGCGGCTCAAACAGTAGCAGCGGATCGCGTGGTGCCAGCAGTTCGAGCGGCAGCAGCGGATCCGCGGCAGCAGTGGCTCGAGCGGCAGCAGCGGATCAAGCGGCAGCGGTGCTTCGAGCGGCGGCAATGACGGCACAAGCACTAGCGGCGCAAGTGGATCGAGCAGCAGTAGCGGGTCCAGCGGCGGCAACGATGGGACAAGCAGCAGCGGCGCAAGCGGCTCCAGCGGTTCGAGCGACGGCAGCAGCGGATCGAACGGCGGCGGATCGACCAGCGGAACAGGCGGTACCAGCGGCGGTGGCCACTCTACTTGACCCATGCCGGCGACCTGGCGGCCGCCAACGGCAATCAATCCTCATAACAACGGGAGTAGTAGCTTGACGCTCCAACCGAAATCGGCGACCGCGCCCCTCACCGGCCCCGCAGGATTGCTTGGTCTTGCGCTGGCTGTCGCGATGCTCGTCGACAGAAGCTGGCCTGTGCATTTGCAGGCCATGAACGCGTCTGTTCGCAAAAGCGCGTCGGTCGCCGATCGGGCGCTCCGGCTGAATGCCACCCGTGATCTGACGGTCTGCGGCAGTTGGCGCGCCTATCGCCTCAGCGCGTGATCGCGATGCCGCTCCTCGCCGCTCATCGGCAACGGCCGATCGCCCTCGAGCAGGCGGGTGATCCGTGCGAAGCCGGTAAAAGCCTTTCGCGCTTCCTCGGCCGACATCCGGCCGGCCATGGCAGCAGCGCAGCAATTCACGGCGCACTGGTAAACCGGCCCGCGCCGCCCGGCCGGCCATTTTCGCAAGAATGCCATTGCTTCGGCAACGCTGTCGATCTCCTCCACGGGCTGTCCCTGTCCGCGCAAAATCCGCACAGGTGAAAAGAATTGCAAACGGTCCATCGTTCCTCCCCGTCGACCGGTTGCGTGCGATCGAACCCCACTAAACTCGCGAACCGGGCTTTGGTTCCCGGCAAAGAGGGCTTGGCTTGGAAAATGTTGGCCGGACCAGACGAGCAGCGGTGGAAACGCCCGGCAGCCCCTATCGGATGACATCTTGCCCCAATTGGATGACATCTTGCTATGGTACGGGAACGTTAGCGCGGCTGATGCATTTCGATGCCACGAACAGTCTTGTTTGAGGGAAATGCCAAAACATGAGAATAGCCCATGTGGCGCCGCTCCATGAATCCGTGCCACCCCGGTTCTATGGAGGGACGGAGCGCATCGTCTCCTATCTGACCGAGGGATTGGTCGAGCTTGGCCATGACGTGACCCTGTTCGCCAGCGGCGATACCAAGACATCGGCAAAATTGGTGGCGTGTCGCGAGCGCGCGCTCCGTCTCGATCCGCGCCCGCACAAATCCGAAACCGCGGCGCATCTCGCGATGCTCGCCGAGGTGAGGAACCGGGCGCAACAGTTCGACATCATCCATTTCCATCTCAGCCACTTCCTGCATTTTCCTTTCTTCGAACACATACCTGACCGCACGGTGACGACACCGCATGGCAGGCTCGACTATGTCGACCTGGCCCCGGCCTACGAACGTTTTCCGCGCTTTCCGATGATCTCGATTTCGCGCAGCCAGAGAACCGGGCTACCCACGGCCAATTGGCTGGCGACCATCCATCACGGGCTGCCGATCAATATCTACGAGCCGACTTTCGAGACGGATGCGGACGAGCCGTATCTGGCCTTTCTGGGCCGGCTGTCGCGCGACAAGCGGCCGGACCGTGCCATTGAGATCGCCTTGCGCTCCGGGCTGAAACTGAAGGTTGCGGCAAAGATCGGCGACGACGACCGCGCTTTTTTTCACGACACGGTCGAGCCGCTGATCGACGGCGACCGTGTCGACTACATCGGCGAGATCGAAGAGGACAGAAAAGCGGAATTCCTCGGCAAGGCGGCCGGCCTGCTGTTTCCGATCGATTGGCCGGAGCCGTTCGGTCTTGCCGCGATAGAGGCTATGGCCTGCGGCACGCCGGTGATCGCCTGGAAATGCGGTGCCCTGCCGGAGATCATCGACCACGGCGTGACCGGTTTCCTTGTCGATTCAGTCGATGCTGCTGTCGCCTCGATACCGGAATTGCTGCGCCTCGACAGGCGACAGGTGAGAGCCGTATTCGAAAACCGTTTTTCTGCCACGAGAATGGCCCACGACTATGTGACTGCCTATGCGCGCCTGATCGGCACTCCCGGTGAAGCGAGAGCGTCCTGATCGGCGTCATTGTGGACGTTGGAAACGAAACGACAGAGCTTGTGACGTATGAATCAACTCGACGAGCGTAAGCTTGATCCCGCTGTAGCCCTTGCCTCGCTCGACGAGGTTGCGCCCCGGGAGCCGCACCGACTGTTCGCCCTCAAGCAAGGCGACTGCTTCGCGGTGGCCGACGCTTATGGCGACATCCGCGGCGCCGGCGACGGCTTTTTCCGAGACGACACGCGTGTGCTTTCGGAATTCCGGCTGACGATCGGTGGCCGGCAAATGTCGCTGCTGGGCGCATCGCTCAGCCAGGACAATGTGCTTTTCACCTCGAACCTGACCAATCTGCCGATCCAGAGTGTCGGTGGCCGCGACATTCCGCAGGGCGCGATCCACATAGAACGCGTCAGGCTGCTTTGGCAGGACCGGCTGTTCGAGCGCATCACCCTTTCGAACTACAGCCAGGAATCGTCGGCCATTCGGGTTTCCTTGCATTTCGCAGCAGATTTCCGCGACATGTTCGAGGTGCGCGGTTCGACCCGGCTCAAGCGCGGAATAGCCCACGCCGCCGAGACCAGTCCGACATCCGTGGTGCTTCGATATGACGGGCTGGACCAGCTCGTACGCCTGTCGGCGATCTCGTTCTCGCAGGCGCCGGACAATTTGACCGCCAGCCGTGCGGATTTCCTGGTTGCGGTGACGAAGCGCAGTAGCGAGGTCCTCTATATCGAGGTCGGCCCGGAGGTGGCGGAGACACCCGACCGCGACCGTTTTCGGGCTGCCGCCGCCCGCGCTCGCTTCGGCATGCGCGCCAAACGCCGCCACGGCGCGACGGTGCACAGCTCCGGCCGCGTCTTCAACGACTGGATCGAACGCGCGCGCGCAGACGTGGCGTTGCTGACCACCGAGCTTGCAACCGGACCTTACCCCTATGCCGGCATACCCTGGTTCTCGACGGCGTTTGGCCGTGACGGGGTGATTTCCGCACTGCAGATGCTGTGGTTGAATCCTGGGCTGGCGCGCGGCGTACTTGCCTTTCTCGCCCAGCATCAGGCAACCGAAACGTCGCCGTTCAGCGATTCGCAGCCGGGCAAGATCATGCACGAGACCCGCAAGGGCGAGATGGCGGCGCTGCGGGAGCTCCCGTTCGGCCGCTATTACGGCGGTGTCGATACCACGCCGCTCTACATTCATCTCGCTTGCGCCTATGCGGATCGTACCGGCGACATGGCGTTCGTCGACAGCCTGTGGCCATCGCTCTGTGCAGCGGCCGAATGGACGGAAGAGACAAGCCGCGCGACCGGCTTCGTTACCTACCAGCGCGGCGCCGAGACCGGCCTCGCCAACCAGGGCTGGAAGGACAGTTTCGATTCCGTCTTCCATGCCGATGGCCGCATGCCCAAGGGGCCGATCGCCCTGGTCGAGGTGCAAGGCTACGTCTTTGCTGCGTTCCGTGGGCTGGCGGCGCTCGCCCGCCGCCGCGGCGAGGACGACAAGGCCGATCATTGGGAGGAACGCGCCGAAACCATGCGCGCCGCGGTGGAACGCCATTTCTGGATGGACGATCTCAATTTCTATGCACTGGCGATCGATGGTGCAGGCGAGCTCTGCAAGGTACGGACGTCGAATGCCGGCCATCTTCTCTATGTCGGGCTGCCCGAGCCGGAACGGGCGCAGATGGTCGCCGATCAGCTGCTCTCCGCGTCGTTCCACTCTGGTTGGGGAGTGAGGACGCTGGCCGACGATGCGATATTCTTCAATCCGATGTCCTACCACAATGGCTCGATCTGGCCGCACGACACCGCCATGTGCGGTGCCGGCCTGGCACGTTACGGCGTGCGCGACAGCGTGGTCCGGCTGATGAGCGGCACGTTCGAATCGGCTGTCCATTTCAACATGCGGCTGCCGGAACTGTTCTGCGGCTTTACCCGGTCGCCGGGCGAAGCGCCGATCGCCTATCCCGTCGCGTGCCTGCCGCAGGCCTGGTCGGCGGGATCGGCCTTCATGCTGATGCAGGCCTGCCTTGGCCTCGAAATCGACGGCTGGAAGAGCGAAATCCGGGTCACCCGCCCAAGGCTGCCGATCGGCATCGACACGCTGACATTGCGGCATCTGGGTGTCGGCTCGACGGTGGTCGACCTCACATTCCAGCGTGTCGGCGACCGGGTCGTCGCCTTTCTCGCCGATCGGTATGAGGGGATGGTGCCGCTCATCGTGCGCACTTGATGCCGCCGCGCTGCGACGCATCGAAATGATGCCCGGCATTGCAATCGTCCGGAACCGATAGCCTCTTTGTGCGTTGCAAAATGGGCAGCGGGGGATGCTGTCGTCGTCACACGGCAGCGAACCAGAAAAACAAACAGAAACGGCTATCGGCCGGCCGGAGGCGAGATCACATTCGATGTCAGATTATACTGTAAACCTGCTCTGGGTTTTGCTGATTGCAAGTTTTGGCTTTTCCGCTTTTGCCATTCTCCTATCGATATCCCGCCAGCGCCGCGGCCGCGCAACGGCGGCCGCATACACGCCGAGCGAGGATGTCGCGTCGGAAGCGGCACGCAAGGTGCTGCGCGAGTTCGAAAAGAACGGCCAATCGGCCGATGCGGCACTCGTCACGTGGTCGCCCGACACCTTGCGCAAGATCCTGGCCGATGACCTGCCGGACGCACAGGTCATCGTCGTGTCCAACCGCGAACCCTACATCCACAACATCAAGGATGACGGCGTGCAACTTTTAGTGCCGGCCAGCGGGCTGGTTTCGGCACTCGAGCCCATCACCCGCGCCTGTGCCGGCACCTGGATCGCCTATGGCGGCGGCACGGCAGACCGCCTCACAGTCGACAAGGACGACCGGGTGCAGGTGCCGCCAGGCAATCCGTCCTACACGCTGCGCAGGGTCTGGCTGACGGAGGAGGAATATCAAGGCTATTATCTGGGTTTCGCCAATGAGGGGCTATGGCCGCTTTGCCATATCGCCTTCACCCGCCCCGTGTTTCGCGCCTCGGACTGGGACGCCTACGAGGCCGTCAACCGCAAATTCGCCGATACGGTGGTTGCCGAAGCCCGCAACGAACGGCCGATCGTGCTAGTGCAGGACTACCATTTTGCGCTGCTGCCGCGCATGATTCGCCAGCGCCTGCCGGACGCGATAGTCATCACCTTCTGGCATATCCCCTGGCCCAATTCGGAAGTGTTCAGCATCTGTCCGTGGCGTGAGCGGATCCTGGAGGGACTGCTCGGCAGTTCGATCATCGGCTTTCATACCCAATTCCATGCCAACAACTTCACCGAAAGTGTCGACCGCTTTCTGGAGAGCCGGATCGAACGGGCAGACGCGGCAATCTCCTATGGTGGGCAGACCACATTGGTCCACGCCTATCCCATTTCCATAGAATGGCCGGCCCAATTGCTGGCAAAACTGCCGTCTGTCGAGGAGTGCCGCGCCCGTGTCCGCGACAGATTCGGCCTGTCAGCGGATACCAAACTGTGCATCGGAGTCGAGCGCCTCGACTACACGAAAGGCATTCTCGATCGCTTCCATGCCTTGGACGAATTGTTCACGAAATATCCCGAATGGATAGGCAAGGTGGTTTTCCTGCAGATCGCGGCGCCGAGCCGGGGGACATTGCCCGCCTACCAGCAACTCCACGACGAATGCCGCCGCTATGCCGACGAGCTCAACCGGCGCTATGGCAGCGAGACATACAGTCCTATCCTGATGGTCGCCGAACATCATCGGCAGGAGCAGGTCTACGAGGTCTATCGCGCCGCCGACATCTGCATGGTCACCAGCCTGCATGACGGCATGAACCTTGTCGCCAAGGAATTCGTCGCAGCGCGCGACGACGAACAGGGCGTGCTTTTGCTCAGCACCTTCGCCGGTGCGTCGCGCGAACTGCTGGAAGCACTGATCGTTAACCCCTACGATGCGGCCATGATGAGCGAGGCGCTGTTGCAGGCGCTGACGATGACGCCGGAAGAGCAGCGCGAACGTTTGCGGCCGATGCGTGAGATGGTCCGCGACAACAACGTCTACCGCTGGGCCGGCAGCATGCTGCTGGACGCCGCGCGCCTGCGCAAACGCGGCGATCTCGACAGGGTGACCGGAACCGGCGAGCGCCCGCCATCGAACACCAACAACGTCATCTCGATGTTCGAGCGGGCACGGAAGGCAGCATCGTGAAAAGCTTTGAACAACCGCCGGCGTTGAACCTGTCGGAAGGGCAATGGGCGCTCTTCCTCGACATCGACGGAACCTTGCTGGAACACGCTGCCCATCCCGACGCGGTGTTCGTCGGCGAGGAATTGCGCAATCTGCTTGGACGCATCGAGCGGCGGCTGGATGGTGCGGTCGCTTTCATCACCGGCCGATCGATCCCCGCCGTGGACAAGCTGTTCCATCCGCTGAAGCTGCGGATCGCCGGACTATATGGGCTGGAGCACCGGCTGACGCCGACGGGTCCCATCGATGCCGCCGACGCGCCGGCCGACATCGCCGCCCTTGCCGACGAGATCGAGGCCGAACTGGGCAGCGGCAAGGTCTATGTCGAGCGCAAGGGGCCGGTCCTTGCCGTTCATACAAGAGCAGCACCGCAACTGCTTGCGCCCGCAATCCAGCTCGTCGAACAGGCATTGGCCCGGCTTCCGAAGGGTTATCGGGTGCTTCCGGGAAACGCCGGCGTCGAGCTCATGCCCCTGGAAGCCGTCAAAGGTGCAGCCATCCGGCGTTTTATGGACATTCCGCCCTTTGTCGGCCGGCGGCCGATATTCCTCGGAGACGATACATCGGACGAACACGGTTTCGAGGCGATCAATGAAATTGGCGGCATCTCCATCCGTGTGAAGCCGAACGGGCCGACGGCCGCAAACTATGCCCTCGACGACGTGACCGGCGCAATAGCCTGGCTCAAGGCCAGTTTCGAGACATCGGCGGTCTCCGGTGCTCTACCGGCCGACAAGCAGGCAGAGACCGAATCAAGGGCGAAGATCAACATCGCAGCCACGGCATCGTCCGGCCGATAAGCGCGGTTCTCATTGAATGTCTTTAAGGCCAAAGCCGGCAAATCGTCTGCTTGCCGGTTCCCCTGCGTCAGGCTTAACCTGCTCCCATGCGTGGAGGCGCGTGCCATAACGAGGGGAGGACATAGCAATGACCATACAAGGCGCATCACCGGACCTGTACAATGACGATCTCGCCCCGGCGAAGGTTCGAAACTGGGGACCGTTCTCGATCTTCAACGTCTGGACGTCGGATGTCCACAGCCTGTGGGGCTACTATCTGGCGGCCAGCCTGTTCCTGTTTTGCGGCGGCTTCGTCAACTTCATCATCGCCATCGGTATCGGTTCGCTGATCATCTATGCATTGATGAACATGGTCGGCTATGCCGGCGTGAAGACCGGGGTGCCCTACCCTGTCCTGGCGCGTGCCTCCTTCGGCATCTGGGGCGCCAACATACCGGCGCTGGTGCGCGCCATAGTCGCCTGCTTTTGGTACGGCGCGCAGACGGCGGCTGCCTCAGGCGCGATCGTAGCTCTGCTGATCCGCTCGCAGTGGTTCGCCGACTTCAACCAGAGCACACATTTCCTCGGCCACTCCGGGCTCGAGGTGATCTGCTTCGCCGTCATCTGGGCGCTGCAGCTCCTGATCATCCAGAAGGGCATGGAAACGGTGCGCCGCTTCCAGGATTGGGCCGGACCGGCGGTGTGGGTGATGATGCTGATCCTGGCCATCTATCTTTGCATCAAGGCAGGCACCTTCGCCTTCACCAGCGACATCCCGATGGATGTGCTGCTGGAAAAGACGAAGGACGCGGGCGTGCCGGGCACGCCGGGCTCCTGGACCTCGCTGTTTGCGGTGGCGGCTATCTGGGTGACCTATTTCTCCGCCCTCTATCTCAACTTCTGCGATTTCGCCCGCTATGCGCCGGACAAGGCATCGCTGCGCAAGGGCAACATCTGGGGCCTGCCGGTCAATCTCATCCTGTTCTCGCTTGTCGCCGGCGTCACCACGATCGCCGCCTTCGACGTTTATGGCGAAGTGCTGCTGCATCCCGACCAGATCTCGGCGAAGTTCGACAGCTGGTTCCTGGCGGCGCTCGCAGCGCTGACTTTTGCGGTGGCGACGCTCGGCATCAATGTGGTGGCGAACTTCGTGTCGCCGGCCTTTGACTTCTCCAACGTTTTTCCACGCCAGATCGACTTCAAGAAGGGCGGTTACATCGCGGCGTTGATAGCGCTTGTGCTTTATCCTTTCGCGCCCTGGGAAGGCAGTGCTGCCTCGTTCGTCAACATCATCGGCGCGACGATGGGGCCGATCTTCGGCGTGATGATGGTCGACTATTACCTGATCCGGAAGGGCGAGGTCGACGTCGAGGCGCTCTACAGGGAGAATGGCGAATTCCGCTTCCAGGGCGGCTGGCATGTCAATGCCTTCATCGCCGCCGGTATCGGCGCGGTCTTCTCCTCGATCCTGCCCAACTTCACCAGCCTGCTGCCGTCATGGTGGGGCGTCTATGGCTGGTTCTTCGGCGTGGCAATTGCCGGCGTCATCTATTACGTGCTGCGCACGATGGCACTCGGTGCCGGAGCCAGGATAGCCAAAGCTTGAGCGATTCGGGGCGGCGCAAGCCGCCCCGTTCATTCTGCGACCATCTCGGCCAGGCGGCGTACGGTGTTCCAGTTGCGCGAGGTGCCGATGCCCAGGCGTTTGTGACTGACCGCTGCAAGCAGCCGCGAACTCGGCGTCTCGCGCGAAAAGACGATCCAGATGTCGCCGCCGACAATCCGCAGCTTCTCGCCCTTGCCGGCATAGGCCTCAAGCGCCGCGGCGGCCTCGTCGCGAACGGGCGCCCGCATCACGCGCACCGCCACCTGGTCCGCGGCCTCAGCCGATTCGGCTGGGAACGGATTGCCGGCCGCCAGCCCCAGCCAGCAGTCGGCGCGGCGCACGATGATGTCCACGTGGCGGCCGAAAGTCTTTACGAACGCCGCCTCCAGCCGCTGCTCCAACGCCGCAAGTTCTGTTTCTTGCGCCTCGAAAACAAGATTGCCGGTCGCCACCAGCGTGCGCGGGTTATTCAGGCCCAGGCCTTCGGCCATCGCCTTCAGATCGGACATGACGACCCGCCGCCCCTCGCCCAGAACAATGCTATAGAGCAGCGCGACGTAAGTTTGCATGGGCGGCTGTTTAGACCAGACGCGACTGCTCTACCGCCGCTTCGATGAAGCTGGCAAACAGCGGGTGTGGATCGAGCGGCCGGCTTTTCAGCTCGGGATGGTACTGCACGCCGATGAACCAGGGGTGGTCTGGATATTCGACCGTTTCCGGCAGCACGCCGTCCGGCGACATGCCGGCAAACACCAGGCCGCAATTCTCGAGCCGCTCCTTGTAGTCGACATTGACCTCGTAGCGGTGACGATGGCGTTCGGAAATCTGGGTATCGCCATAGATCGCAGCGATCTTCGATCCCTTGGCGAGGTCGGCCTGGTAGGCACCAAGCCGCATGGTACCGCCAAGGTCGCCGGTTTCCCTGCGCTTTTCCAGCATGTTGCCCTTCAGCCATTCGGTCATCAAGCCGACGACCGGCTCCTCGGTCGGGCCGAACTCGGTCGATGATGCGTGCTCGACGCCGGCCAGCGAGCGCGCCGCCTCGATGCAGGCCATCTGCATGCCGAAGCAGATGCCGAAATACGGCACCTTGCGCTCGCGCGCGAACTTCGCCGCCAGGATCTTGCCCTCCGAGCCGCGCTCGCCAAAACCGCCGGGGACGAGAATGCCATGGACCTTCTCCAGCCATGGCGCCGGGTCTTCCTTCTCGAATATCTCGCTTTCGATCCAGTCGAGCTTGACCTTCACCCGGTTGGCGAGGCCACCATGCGACAGCGCCTCGATCAGCGATTTGTAGGCGTCTTTGAGGCCGGTATATTTGCCGACGACGGCAATGGTCACTTCGCCTTCCGGATTGTGGATGCGGTTGGACACCGCTTGCCACCGTTCCATGCGCGGCTTCGGCGCCGGATCGATGCCGAAGGCGGCCAGCACTTCCGAATCCAGCCCTTCATTGTGATAGGCCATCGGCACGTCGTAGATGTGCGGGACGTCGAGCGCCTGGATGACGGCGCTTTCGCGGACATTGCAGAACAACGACAGCTTTCTGCGCTCTTCCTTGGGGATCGGCCGGTCGGCGCGGACCAGCAGTATGTCGGGTGCAATACCGATGCCGCGCAACTCCTTGACTGAATGCTGCGTCGGCTTGGTCTTCAGTTCGCCCGCGGTCGGAATGTAAGGCATTAAGGTCAGGTGGACGTAGACGGCGTTGTTGCGCGGCAGGTCGTTGCCGAGTTGGCGGATCGCCTCCAGGAACGGCATCGCTTCGATGTCGCCGACGGTGCCGCCGATCTCGCACAGCACGAAATCGTAATCGTCATTGCCGTTGAGGACGAAGTTCTTGATCTCGTCGGTGACGTGCGGAATGACCTGCACGGTGGCGCCGAGATAGTCGCCACGCCGCTCGCGCTCGATGATGTTCTTATAGATGCGGCCGGTGGTGATGTTGTCTTGCTGGTTGGCCGAGCGGCCGGTGAAGCGCTCATAATGGCCAAGATCGAGATCGGTCTCGGCCCCGTCATCGGTCACAAAGACTTCGCCGTGCTGATAGGGCGACATCGTGCCGGGATCGACATTGAGATAGGGATCGAGCTTTTTGATGCGTGCGCGATAGCCCCGCGCCTGCAAGAGAGCCCCAAGGGCCGCCGCAGCAATGCCTTTTCCAAGTGAGGAAACCACGCCGCCTGTGATGAATACATATCGCGCCATGGGAGTCATCGCTTAACGCGGCCGAATTGATTCCGCCAGAGAAAAAACCGCCGCGAAGGCTTTTTCCCAAGAAGGCGCTCTGGTCGTTGGCGTATCAAAACAAAAGGGCCGGCGAGGCCGGCCCTTTTGGCACGATCTGTCAAAGCGTCAGATGATGACGACTTTGGTGCCTACTTTCACCCGGCGGTAAAGGTCCATGACGTGCTCGTTGATCATGCGGAAGCAGCCATTGGAGGCGCTGGTTCCGATCGACTGCGGCGCGATGGTGCCGTGAATGCGCAGGTGGGTATCCTTCTTGCCGTCGTAAAGATAGATGGCGCGCGCACCGAGCGGATTGTCGCCGCCGCCGGGCATACCGTCCTTGTATTGGCCATAGTGCTTGGGTTCGCGCTTTTGCATATCCAGCGTCGGAATCCAGCGCGGCCATTCCTGCTTGTCGCCGACGGCAACCGTACCCTTGAACTGCAGGCCTTCCCGGCCGACCGCGATGGCATAACGGCGGGCGGTTGACGATGATTCGACGAGGTAGAGACGGCGAGCGCTGGTATCGATGACGATGGTGCCCGGGTTGTAGCCAGTGAATTCGACCTCCTGCGGCACGAATTCCGGCTTGACCTTGAACTGCCGCTTGGCCTGCTTCCTTTCGAGTGCGGCGTCGAGCGCGCGTGTTTCCGGAAGCAGCGACATTGACGACGAAGTTGTGCCGCCGAACAGTCCCGCGAACAGCCCGACGCTCTGCGGCTTCTGCCCCACCGGTTCGCTGCGCAACTCGCCATTGTTGCCGGTCAGGGCAACGTTCATGGCCTCGGCCGGGATCGGCTCGGCCGACTGGATCGGCGCAATCGGTTCGATGATGTTGAGGGTCTTCTTCTTCTTGGCTGGCGTAGCGTCAGCCACCTTCGCCGCCGCGAGCGGCTGGCTCTTCTTGGCAAGGAATGCCTGCCGTTCCGCATCGGCTTTGGCTTTCGCCGCCTCCCGCATCGCCAGCTTCCTGGCTTCGAGTGCTTTGGCGCGAGCGGCTTCCTTGTCGGCTGCGATCTTGGCTTCGATCTTGCGGATCTGCGCAAGGTCGTCCGGCGTCGGATCTTTCTTCTTCTTGAGAAGCTTCAATTGCGCCGCATCGCTTTTGGCAGCGACGTTGACGACGTCGGTTGTTGCTGCGGCTTTATGGGCCGAGTTTGCCGTCGGCATGGCCGCGTAAGCGGGCGCACCTAGGCTGAGCACGGCACAAAGGCCGGCAAAAATGAAGCTGCGAAGCTGCATGGGGAAGATCCGATCGTTCAATGCTTGTTGCCCACGGCATCGCCCGGCGCCCCCCAAGGACGCCGAGAATGCCGCGTGCAACCTATAATCGATTAGCCGGAAGCGCCTCAAGCGCGCGGTGCGGTCGAATCTTCGTGATCGTGCGGCATTTGCCGCGACTGTGTTCAAACGACAACAGATCGCGGCATAAGATGCCCGATTACTGGTTGGGGACCTGCGGCGTGGCCGGCGCGGTGGCGCCGTTTGTCGCTGGCGGCGTCGCCGGAGCGGTTGCCGGCGGCGTCGTTGCCGCGCCATTGCCGGACGGCGGGGTCGGCGCCGTGGTGCCCGAAGGCGGCGTCGGCGTCGTGGTTCCGGGCAATTGGTTGAGTACGCCCTTGCCTGCCCCGTCCGAGGTCGCCGGCACGCGATCGAGAATGTCGATCGGCTTTTCGCCATAGCGCGCTACGATCGACAGTGTCAGCGAAGTGACGAAGAAAGCTGCGGCCAGGATCGCCGTCGCCCGCGTCAGCGCATTGGCGGCGCCACGCGCGGTCATGAAGCCCGATCCGCCGCCGATGCCGAGGCCGCCGCCTTCGGAGCGCTGCAGCAGCACCACGCCGACAAGCGCGAGCACGACCATGAGGTGGACGACGATCAGTACGGTTTCCATAATTTATCCTGGCAAGGCCTGGTGCGGCCGCTGATTTGGAGGCGGCTCAATACAATGCTTTGACGGCATTTCCAAGCCCGTGGCCGGAATATGGGAAGCAATGCGTCCTTTGCAACGATTTCGGCGCCGGCCGTCCGCTCAAATGCAGCAAGCAGCCTTGTATCAAGCGATGTTTCGATAGGCTTCCGCGATGCCGAGGAAGTCCGCCGCCTTTAGGCTGGCGCCGCCGACCAGCGCGCCATCGACATTCCTGACGCCTAGCAACTCGACGGCGTTGGACGGCTTGACCGAGCCGCCGTAGAGAATGCGCATCTTGGCCGCCGTATTGCCGAGCTTCCGGGCCAGTTCTTCGCGGATATGCGCATGTGCCTCGGCGACGTCGGCGGCGGTCGGGGTCAAGCCGGTGCCGATCGCCCATACCGGCTCATAGGCAATGACGGTGTTGGAAGCCGTGGCGTTTGGCGGGACCGAGCCAGCGACCTGGCGCGACAGCACGTCGAGCGTGGCTCCTGCTTCGCGTTCGGCTCTTGTCTCACCAATGCAGATGATGGCCACCAGCCCGGCACGCCATGCGGCGGAGGCCTTGGCCTGCACTAAGGCATCGTCCTCCTTGCGATCGGCGCGGCATTCGGAATGGCCGACAATGACATGGCTGGCTCCTGCATCCTTCAGCATCTCGGCCGAAATGCAGCCGGTATAGGCGCCGCTTTCCTCGGTGTGGCAATCCTCTCCGCCGGCCCGCACCGGTGTGCGCGACAGAATCTCGGCGGCGTGCGCAAGTAAGGTCGCCGGCACGCAGAGCACCGCTTCGGTCTCGGCGTCGAGCCCGCTCATGAAGCCGTTGCCGATCATCCTGAGCTCGTTGAGCGAGGCGCTGGTACCGTTCATTTTCCAGTTGCCGGCGACGAGCGGGCGGATTCCAGGCGTCATGGGATTGTTTCTCCGGGCAATTTCCAGCTGGCCCTCACTATCAAAATCAGGCCACAAAGCAATCGACAGTGAGCAGGAAGGGCGCTATTGCGCTTGTTTCAGACTCGGCGCATGCGAAATGCGCAAAAATCGGAAGTACTCATGCTTGGTATGTTGAGAAGTGCGGCAGGGACCTGGGTCGCGAAACTGCTGCTGTCATTGTTGGTGTTGAGCTTCGCCGTCTGGGGTATCTCGGGACGGCTGATGGGCGGTCTTGCCGGCCATGACGCCGTGATCACGGCCGGAGTCACCAAGGTCTCTATCAACGAATACCGCCTCGCCTATGATCGCCAGCTCAGCGTCATGTCGCAGCAATTCGGCCAGCGCATCAGCCGTGAGCAGGCGACGGCGCTCGGCATCGACAACCAGGTGCTGGCGCAACTCGTATCGGGTGCCGTCCTCGACGAGCAGGCCCGCAAGCTCGGCCTCGGCCTGTCCAAGGACCGGCTCGCCGAACTGACGCGTGAAGACCCGGCGTTCAAAGGGCCTGCCGGAACCTTCGACAGGAGAACGTTCGAGTACCTGCTTCGGCAGATCGGCATGCGGCCGGAAGACTATTTGAAGAACCGCGCCCAGGTCGCGGTCCGCCAGCAGATCGTCGAGGCGGTTTCGGACGGCCTCAAGGCCCCTGATACATTCTTCAAGGCGGTCGCGCTCTATCGCGGCGAAGATCGCACCATCGACTACCTGACCTTGCCGAAATCGCTTGTCGAGCCGATAGAAGCGCCGTCCGACAGCGTGCTTTCGGCCTATTTCGAGGACAACAAGAAAACCTACGCCGCGCCCGAATACCGCAAGTTCTCCTATGTCAGGCTCGAGCCGGAAGACATCATGGATTTGAGCGCGGTGACCGACCAACAGGTCAGCGACGACTACAACAAGAACAAGGCGCGCTACACCACGCCGGAGATGCGCACCATCGAGCAGCTTGTATTCAAGACGCCTGATGCCGCAAAGGCGGCGCTCGATTCGCTCAGGACCGGCGCGACTTTCGACAAGATCGTCGCCGCCGAGGGCAAGACCCCGGCCGACACGCTGCTCGGCACGCTGGCCAAGGACAAGATCGCCGACAAGGCGGTCGCCGACGCCGTCTTCAGGCTCAACGTCAATGAGGTCAGCCCGGTCGTACAAGGCGCATTTGGTCCCGTTCTGCTGCGCGTCACCGAGATCAAGCCGGAAGTGGTGAAGCCGCTGGCCGAAGTATCCGAGCAGATACGCAAGGACCTGGCACTGGGCGAGGCAAGCCGCATCTTGCTGGACGTGCACGACAATTACGAGGATACGCGCGCCTCGGGCAGTTCGCTCGCCGAGGCAGCCGCCAAATTGAAGCTGAAGGTCGTCACCATCGACGCCATCGACCGCACCGGCCAACGGCCGGATGGAAGCATCGTCAAAGACCTGCCGGAATCGCCGGCGCTCATCAAGGCGGTGTTCGAATCCGAACCCGGAACCGACAATGAAGGTCTCACCACCGCCGATAACGGCTTCGTCTTCTACGACGTGAGCGCGATCACGCCGGCCCGTGACCGCACATTGGACGAAGTCCGCCAGAAGGTCGTGGCCGACTGGACCGCGGCGGAGACCACCAAACGGCTCACCGCAAAAGCGCAAGAGCTCGAGAAGCGTCTCAAGGCCGGCGCGACGCTCGAGGTGATCGCCGGTGAGCTCAAGCTCGAAAAACAGACCAAGCGCGGCGTCAAGCGCGATGCTGACGACGTCGATTTCGGCAAGGAAGGGGCCGCCGCGATGTTCGGCGTCGGCGAAGGCGGCACCGGGCTGATCCCCTCGCCCACGGGCGACGGACAGATCTTGTTCAAGGTTGCCGAGGTATTCGAGCCCGCCGGGGCCGACGCCAGCTCAGTACCCCAGGACGCACAGAAATCCTTCACATCCGGCATGTCCGACGACCTGCTCGACCAGTTGGTAGCGCAGTTGCAGACGCAATATGACGTCCGCATCGATCAGACGGCCGTAACCCAAGCCCTGGCCAGATGAGCGCACTGAAGATCCACATCGCCAAGGTCGCCGCCGGCAGCGCTCTTTCTTTCGAGGAGGCGCGCGAGGCCTTCGACATTATCATGTCGGGCGATGCTACTCCGGGCCAGATAGGCGGCTTCCTGATGGCATTGCGCGTGCGCGGCGAGACCGTCAGCGAGATCGCCGGCGCCGTCGCCACCATGCGCGCCAAGATGCTGCGCGTCGAAGCCCCCGAGGGCGCCATCGACATTGTCGGCACCGGCGGCGACAATTCGCACAGCGTCAACATTTCGACCGCATCCGCCTTCGTCATCGCCGGCAGCGGCGTGCCCGTCGCCAAGCACGGCAATCGCGGACTGTCCTCGCTGACCGGCGCCGCCGATGTGCTGATCGCATTGGGCGTCAAAATCGACATCCCTCCGGAGACGATCGGCCGCTGCATTCACGAGGCCGGCGTTGGCTTCATGTTCGCGCCGGCGCATCACCCGGCGATGAAGCATGTCGGCCCGACCCGGGTCGAGCTCGGCACCCGGACCATCTTCAACCTGCTGGGCCCGCTTTCCAATCCGGCCAGTGTCAGACGGCAAATGGTCGGCGTGTTCCTGCCCGAATGGATCATGCCGGTGGCAGAAACGTTGAAGGAGCTTGGCGCCGACCACGCCTGGGTCGTCCATGGCGACGGCTATGACGAGATCACCACCACCGGCGAAACGCAGGTCGCCGAATTGGCCGGCGGCGAGATACGCAGCTTTGTGCTGACCCCGGAAGCAGTCGGGCTGACGCGTCACACCAAGGACGAGTTGCGCGGCGGCGACGCCGCCCACAACGCCCAGGCACTGCGCGACATGCTGGGCGGCGCCGCTGGCGCCTTTCGCGATACGGTGCTGATGAATGCCGGCGCCGGGCTGGTGGTGGCCGGCAAGGCGACGACGCTTGCCGACGGCATGGTAACGGCGGCGCAGGCCATCGACAGCGGCCGCGCGCTGAAAGTGCTCGACAGGCTGGTCGAGATTTCGAACGGTTAAAACCATGTCCGACATCCTGCGCAAGATCGAGGCTTACAAGCGCGACGAGATCGCGGCGGCCAAGGCACGCGTGCCATTGGCCGAGATCAAGGCACGGGCGACGGATGCCGACGCGCCGCGCGGCTTTCTTTCCGCCCTTGAGACTAGGCGCAAATCCGGCGGGTTCGCGCTGATTGCCGAAATCAAGAAGGCTAGCCCATCCAAAGGCCTGATCCGCGCCGATTTCGATCCGCCGGCGCTGGCCAGGGCCTATGCGAAAGGCGGTGCCGCCTGCCTTTCGGTGCTGACCGACACACCCTCTTTCCAAGGCGCGCCCGAATTCCTCACCGCTGCGCGCGCTGCCGTCGAGTTGCCTACCTTACGCAAGGATTTCCTGTTCGACCCCTATCAGGTCTACGAGGCCAGGGCATGGGGCGCCGATGCCATCCTGATCATTATGGCCAGCGTCGACGACGCGTTGGCAAGAGAACTCGAAGCGACAGCTTTCGGGCTCGGCATGGACGCGCTGGTCGAAGTGCATGACGAGGCGGAAATGGAACGTGCGCTGCGGCTGTCGTCGCGGCTGATCGGCATCAACAACCGCAATCTCCGGACCTTCGAAACCAGCCTCGAGACCTCGGAACGGCTGGTAGCGATGGTACCGGGCGGCCGCCTTCTAGTCAGTGAGAGCGGGATCTTTTCGCATGACGATTGCCGCCGGCTGGAGCGGAGCGGCATCGCTACTTTCCTGGTCGGCGAGAGCCTGATGCGTCAACAGGACGTGGCCGCGGCAACGCGCCTGCTGTTGACGGGCAAGGCGCCGGCAGAGGCGATCTGAGATGGCGGCCGCCCTCACCCATCTTGGCGCGCAGGGCGAAGCCAACATGGTCGATGTCGGCGACAAGGCTGAGACGGTGCGCACGGCAGTCGCGGAAGGTTTTGTCGCGATGCGGCCCGAGACGCTGGACATGATCCTCGCCGGCGACGCCAAGAAGGGCGACGTGCTGGGCACCGCGCGCATTGCCGGCATCATGGCGGCCAAGAAGACGCATGAACTGATCCCGCTCTGCCATCCGCTGCTGCTGACCAGGATATCTGTCGACATCGAGCCGGACGCAGCTTTGCCCGGCCTGAAGGTCACAGCATTGACCCGCGTCACCGGCAAAACCGGCGTTGAGATGGAGGCCCTGAGCGCCGTCTCGGTCGCTTGCCTGACCATCTACGACATGGCTAAGGCGGTCGACCGCGCAATGGTCATCTCCGGCATCAGGCTGGTTGAAAAGACCGGCGGCAAATCCGGCGACTACAAGATCACCGGGGCCACCGAGGCAGGCCGCTAATGGCGCTGGTCCCAGTTGCCGAGGCGCTCGAGCGCCTGCTGGACGGAGCAGTTGCGCTGCCGGGCGAACGTGTCGCGCTGCTGGATGCCGCCGACCGCGTGCTGGCGGAGCCGGTTGTGGCGCTCCGCACCCAGCCGCCGTTCAACGCCTCCGCCATGGACGGCTATGCCGTGCGGGCGGCCGACATCGCGTCCCTACCGGCAAGCCTTTCGGTGATCGGCATGGCGCCGGCCGGACGCGGCTTTGCCGGAACGGTGCAGCAGCGGCAGGCCGTGCGCATCTTTACCGGCGCGCCGCTTCCCGCAGGCACCGACACTATCGTTATCCAGGAGAACGTCCGCGACCTCGGCGGCGGCAAGGTCGAAGTGACAGAGCCGACGGTGCAGGGACGCAACATCCGCCGCCTTGGGCTCGATTTCGCCAAGGGCGATGTCCTGCTGCCCAAAGGCCGCCTGCTCGATTCGGCCGCCTTGTCGCTGGCGGCATCGGCCAACCACCCCGAGGTCGGCGTGGTCAAACGGCCGCTGGTCGCCATCATCGCCACCGGCGACGAATTGCTGCCGCCGGGCAGCGAGCTTGGCCCTGACCAGATCATCTCCTCCAACGCCTATGGTGTCGCTGCCGCCGCACAGTCGGTCGGTGCGCTGGCGCTCGACCTCGGTATCGCGCCGGACCGCAGGGAGGCGATCGCGGCATTGGTTGAAAAGGCCGTGAAGGCTGGCGCGAACGTCATCGTCACGCTGGGCGGTGCCTCGGTCGGCGACCACGACTTCGTCCATGACGTGCTGACCGGGCAAGGCATGACGCTCGATTTCTGGAAGATCGCCATGCGACCGGGCAAGCCGCTGATGTTCGGGCGGCTGGGCGACATTCGCTGCATCGGCCTGCCCGGCAATCCCGTGGCGAGTCTGGTGTGTGCTCAGCTCTTCCTGAAGCCGCTGCTGGCCCGGCTCGGCGGCCGCGCCTTTCAGCAGGATATCCGTCGGGCAGGGCTCGGTGCTGCCATGCCGGCCAACGATCTCAGGCAAGATTATGTGCGGGCTGTTGTCACAGACGATGCCGGTGCGCTCGTGGCGACGCCGTTCGGCATCCAGGACTCCTCGATGCTGAAAATGCTGGCCGATGCCAACGGGCTGATCGTCCGCGCGCCGTTCGCGCCTGCTGCGGCGGCGGGCTCCCCCTGCGACGTGCTGATGCTACGCTGAACCTGCCTCACTCCGAGATCAAGGTCCGGGTCAGCGGATGGTCTGGATCGGCCAAACCGTCGATGATGTTGAAATGATGCCGGTCAGGCTCGACCACGGAGCTGGTCGCGGCACCCAGGCCGATCCAGATGTTGGCCAGCAACGCGCTCTGGCGCAGGAATTCGGCTCGCTCGCCGCCGCCGGCCCAACAGGTCAGGCGGGCCTTGTCCATCGGGCGCAGCAGCACCGGACTTTCGGCCTGCGCCTCGGCCTTATCGATCGCCAGCGTCTCGTTCATGCCGGTGCGCATGATCGGGCGCAAATCATGCACCCCCGAGATCGACACCACGTGACGAACGCGCCGGACCACTTCGGGCGCCAGCGGCGTCGTCCTGGTAACCATCCGGCTAACAAGATGGCCGCCGGCCGAGTGCCCGGTCAGCATCAGCGGCCCTGCGACCATCGCCGCCGCCTTGCCTATCGCCGCGCCGACTTCTTTGACGATGCTGCCAATGCGTATCTGCGGACAGAGCGTGTAGGACGGCATGGCAACTGCATAGCCGCGATCAACAGCCCCCGCGGCAAGATGTGACCAGAAACTCTTGTCGAATGCCATCCAGTAGCCGCCATGGACGAACACCACGACCCCCTTCGGCTTGGTGGCCGGCAGGAAAAGATCGAGCCGGTTGCGTGGGTTGTCGCCATAGGCCAGGTCGAGCCGCGCCCTGCCCTCGGTCGAAAGCGCGTCGCGGAAAACCTGCGCGGGCTCGACCCAGGCCGCCGGCCAGCGATCGCTGCCGGCTATGTTGGCGCCGTTGGCATAGGCGTTGTCCCAATCGGCAATGTGACGTTCGAACACCCTGCGCCCTCCCTGGCAATATGGCCTTGCAACCTGGCCGCGAGCATCGCGCGGCGCGTCGTCGCCAGCCTCACGATTCCAGCTCTCGCATCAATCTCAAGTGACAGCCGCCTTGATGGCGAAGCGCGCATCCTTCCACGCACCGGTGCGCAGGATCTCCTCAAGCACTTCGACGGCCTGCCAAACATCGGCATAGCCGACATAGAGCGGGGTGAAGCCGAAGCGCATGGTCGATGGCGCGCGAAAATCGCCGATCACGCCACGTTCGATCAGCGCGCGCATGATCTGATAGCCATGCTCATGCATGAATGAAATCTGGCTGCCGCGTTTTTCTCCATCGCGCGTGCTTTCGAGCGTGAGGTCGTAAGTGCCGCACTTTGCCTCGACAAGCTCGATGAACAGATCGGCCAGTGCGATGCTCTTCTTGCGCACCGCAGTCATGTCGACATCGTCCCAGATGTCGAGCGCGCCCTTCAGCGTGCGCATCGAAAGGATCGGCTGGGTGCCGCACAGAAACCGGCGGATGCCGGTGCCGGCCGCATAGCCTGGCTCGAAGGCGAAGGGCCGTGCATGGCCCCACCAGCCGGTGAGCGGCTGCTGGATGTCGGCAAGATGCCGCTCAGCCGCATAGATGAAGGCAGGCGCGCCCGGTCCGCCATTCAGATATTTGTAGGTGCAGCCAACGGCAAAATCGGCGTTGGCTTTGTCGAGCTCGACTGGCATCGCGCCGGCGGTGTGGCAGAGATCCCAGACGATCATCGCCCCGGCTTCCTGGGCCCTGCGCGTCAGCGCCGGCATGTCGCGCAGTTCGCCCGATTTGTAGTTGACGTGGTTGACCAGCACCACGGCGGTGCGATCGTCGATCAGCTCCTCGATGGTCGGCGCGTCGACCGCCGAGAGGCGCAGCAGCGCATCTTTTCGCGTCGAAACCACACCCTCAGCCATGTAGAGTTCTGTCGGAAAACTATCGCCCTCGGCGACGATGACCTGCCGCTCCGGTCGCATGGCCATGGCGGCGTGCAGCAGCTTGTAGATGTTGACCGACGTCGTATCGCAGACCACCGTCTGGCCGACCGCGGCACCGATCAGGCGCCCGAGCTGGTCGCCAAGTTCAAGCGGCATGTTGAACCAGCCGGCCGTGTTCCATGCGCGGATGAGATCATGCGACCATTCTTCGGTCGCGGCCTTGTACAATTCATCGAAAGCGGGCCGTGAAGCAGCTCCTAGCGAATTGCCGTCGAGATAGATCACTCCTTGCGGCAAGACAAAGCGGTCGCGCATCGCGCCCAGCGGATCCGCGGCATCCATCGCCTTTACGGCCACGAGATCGGGAATTCCCGTCATGATTTGCCTGCTCCCCCAAAAAATCCAACGCAACGCCGGACACGCATCAACTGTTCTTCTGTTCTTCCATTACCTGGTTGCGCGTAGCAAGGCTCCACCGGCGAGAAGCAGCCTGACCAGGCGGTGGAAACCTGGAGTTAGCCCGAGGTTGGCGTTTTGAGTTCGTTTCGTTCACGGCGCATTGACCAAACCGCACAGTCGATAGGGGTTCACTTCCGTGCCCTTTGCCGACCGACGGCCGATGCCAGTGCCGCCTTCTAGGAGGCGAGAACGGCGCAAACGAAAGCAGAATCAAGGCGATGAGGCTCGCGGCGGCGAAAATACGGTACGCCGGTAGGGGACGTCGTTTGTTTCCCGAGCCTTAACGCATTCATTAAACTTTAAACAGTTGCGGAACACAACTGGAACAGATAGTGTCTGTTCTGGGTTTGTTTTCTGATTCTGTTGGGGGTCGCTATGCTGACACGCAAACAACACGAACTGCTTATGTTCATCCACGAAAGGTTGAAGGAAAGCGGTATCCCACCTTCCTTCGACGAGATGAAGGAAGCGCTCGACCTGGCTTCCAAATCCGGAATCCACCGACTGATTACGGCGCTGGAGGAGCGCGGCTTCATTCGCCGTTTGCCCAACCGGGCCCGTGCACTGGAGGTGCTACGCCTGCCTGACTCGATCGCCCCCGGCCTCAATGCGGCACGCAAGTTCTCGCCGAGTGTCATCCAGGGCAGTCTTGGGCAAGGTGCCCCTCGGCAGGGAAAGCCGACATCGTCGCGCGTCCCTGCAGCCGGCAATGACGACGATGTCGTCGCCGCCGTTTCGATCCCGGTAATGGGCCGCATCGCCGCTGGTGTGCCGATCGATGCTATCCAGCACCAGACGCATTCGATTTCGGTGCCGCCGGATATGATCATGGGCGGCGAGCATTATGCGCTCGAGGTCAAAGGCGATTCGATGATCGAGGCTGGCATTTTCGACGGCGACACGGTGATCATCCGCAACGCCGATACGGCGAGCCCCGGTGAGATCGTGGTGGCCCTGGTCGACGAGGAGGAAGCGACGCTGAAGCGGTTCCGCCGCAAGGGCGCCTCGATCGCCCTGGAGGCCGCCAATCCGGCCTACGAGACGCGCATCTTTGGACCAGACAGGGTCAAGGTGCAGGGCAAGCTCGTTGGGCTGATCCGCCGCTACTGAGTTGCGCCCTTGGTGCCGGCTTTTGGATTGTCGGCCCGGTATGGCGGCAGGCCGCGCGCCGCGCGTGAAAATTTCCGCTGCACGTGCCAGGGCCGGTATGATTTTTCGACGGCGAAGCGGATTTCGGCGCGTGTTGCCGCTTGTGGATCGAAATAGACGGCCGCACTTCCCGCGCGCGCCAGTTGCCGTTTGGTGACGACGAGGACCAGCCGGTCGTAGTAGCAGGGATTATGGGCGGTGGCGTCGTCGATGACGATCAAGCTGGCGAAGGCGCAGGCTGGCCGTGCGGTATCGCGGTCCTTGGCTTGCGCAATGATCGCGCCGGATGGATGCCTGGCGAGGCAGAGACCGTCCGTGCAAATGAACGGCATGCCCGGCGGTAGGTCGGCCGGATCGGCAATGTCGAATTGCGGATCGTTCTTTCCAGGTGTTTCCGGCGCGACGATAGCCTCTGATGTGAGCGCGCGTTTCCAGTTGTCGATGGTGAACTCATTCGGGCGTGCCCGGTTGACCGCGAGCTCACCGCTGCCGATCGGCAGCGCGACCAGCCGTGCGTCCTCCGAGATCAATACGTCGGGTACGCGCGTCTGGGTTGTCGTTAGCAAGCCGGCGAGCGCAAAAGGAATTGCCGCGAGCCGCAACCAGGTCGTCGCCATGCTGGCAACGACGAGGGCGATCGTCACCAAAAGGACGGATCTCAGCGAAATCAGCCCCACCGCATCGATTGGCGAGCGCTCGGAGATCCACCCGGACAGGGCGATCATCGCCGTCAGCCCTTTGCCCATCACGTATAGGAAAGGCCCATCCGCGCCGAACGGCATCGCCAGCGCGCTGAGCACGGCGAAGGGCATGACGACCAGTGAGACGATGGGCATGATGGCCAGATTGGCGAACAGGCTGAGCGGCGCCACGCGCTGGAAATGCCATAGGGCGAAAAGCGCCGTGGCGCTCCCTGCAATGATCGAGGTCATCGCCAGGCCGCCCATGCCCAGCAGGACCTTTCGCGTGGCGAGGCGTAGCGGCGACCGCCGCGGCGGCGGCGTGGTGGCCCTGCCGGCGCGGTAGTCGGACCAGCCGGCATAGGCGCCGACAAGGGCCGCCGTCGCGGCGAAGGACATCTGGAAGCTCGGACCGACCACCTCGTGTGGCGACACCAGAATGACCGCGATGGCCGAGATCGCCAGGTTGCGCATGGTGAGCGCGGCCCGGTCGAACAGCACGGCGATAAGCATCACCGCCAGCATGATGAAGCTGCGTTCGGCCGCTACCACAATGCCGGAAAAGACGAGGTAGGCCGCAATCGAAAAAAGCGCGGCGGCCGCGGCATATTTCTTGACCGGCCGTCGCGATGAGAAATCGGGAAACAGCGCAAAGGCGCCGCGTAGCAGCGCCATGATGGTGCCGGCGACCAACGCCATATGCAGCCCCGAGATAGAGATGATGTGATAAATGCCTGTACGCCGCATCGCTTCGTTGATCTCCTCGGGAATGCCTGCGCGCACGCCGACGATCAGCGCAGCAGCAATCTCGCCCTCGGCGCCGCCGATGCGGCTGCGGATATGGTCGGCGATGGATTCGCGCGCGTCTTCGATCGCGGAAGAAAGCCGCGCGGCAAGCGGCATGCTGCTCGACGACACGACTTTCGGATTGCCGAGAAAAAAGCCGCTGCCGCCGATACCGGCGAAATAGCTGTCGAAGGAGAAATCATAGCTGTCGGGCCGCACCGGGCCGGTCGGCGGCAGCAGCCGCACATAGCCGGTGATCTCGGAACCGGCGGCCAGCTCATCCGGTATCTTCATCGCCGAAACGCGGACCCGTTCCGGCATGTAGCGCAGCGTCGGCCTGGCGGTTGAGATCACATCGATTGTCAGCCGGATGCGGCCGCTAGCCATGGGTTCGTACGATACGACGCGACCCGTCAGCCGCGTCGAGATTTCAGAACCGAGCACATGCGTCCCGACACGCCAGGTCTCGAACTTGGCGGCAAGCACGCCAAGCACGCAGAACAACGCCACCATGAAGCACAGGCGGGCTCTGGGCCAAGAGCGCGAGACGACGGCACAAAGGGCCGCGAGGAGCACGAGTGCGATCGGCTGTGGAAAGGCCGGCTCCACCGCCATCGCGAAATACACGACCACCCCGCATGCGAGGAACACCGGCACCAGCAGGAAGGCGATGCCACGGTCGAGTTCCAGGCCGGCCGCCGAGGTTACGCTGTTGCGGATACGGGACGGTGACGAGAGGCGGAAACGCCTGGGCAGGCGTACGATGGGCTCGCCCGCGGGCACGAGAACCGTTGCTGGGTCGCTGGCCGGCAGCGACGGAGCATCGAAGCGCGGAGCGGGTAGCAATGCCGGTGCCGGCAGGACAGGCGGGGGAGCGGCAAACAGCAAGCGTTCGCTGACGCCGCTGCCAACGTCCTCGCCCTCGCCCGCACCACGGCCTCGCACAGCCATCGGGTCTGCCCCTTGCGCCCTCGACCTCCTATGCTACATGAACGCGCAACGCGCGAAAGTCCGCGCAACAACATTCGCTTCCTACGCCCGCCTGGGTCGCTTCCTTTATCTTCACCGCGCCTCGCGTTCGGCAGGGTAGCCCGCCGGGCTCTCGGCCCGACTTCATCGGCCGGTTTCAACCTGACGACAGCCCTCTTAGCTGACCTCCATGACCGGCTCGCTGGCGTCTTAGTCGAGCAGCTTGGCTGGTCCGCCTTCATCGACTGCTACGACCGGCCGAAACCCTGTTCTAGCTTGACCCGCCCTATTTCGGCAGCGACGGCGACTACGCCAAGGAGCTTTTCGGCGGTGACCAGTTCGAGGCAATCGCGACCAGACTGTCTGTCAATCAACGACGTGCCGGAGATCCGCGCGGCCTTCCGGGCCAACAGCATCGAAGAGGTTCAACTGCTCTACAGCCTGGCTGGCGGCAAGGGGACAGCCGCGCGAGATTTGATTATAAGCGGCAGTCGATATTAGAGAGGGAGCGGATGACCGAAAAGGAAGAGACCGAGAAATCGGCACGATCTGGGTGGGTGGTATTCGGGTTTGCGGCAACCGCAGTTTATTTCACGGCATTGGGCTCGATCCTAGGCAATAGCGGGCCGGATAGCCTTTTGCCAATCAACAAGGCCAGCCTCGCGCTAAACACATTCGGCGATTTTGTCGCAGGGATCTGCGCTCCACTTGCCTTTCTTTGGTTGTTCGTGGCCACCATGGTCCAGTCACAAGAGCTTGCTCTGCAACGGCAGGAACTGCGGCTGACGAGGAGGGAGTTCGAACTCAATCGAGACATTTTAAAACAACAGGCAGAAGAGGCCCGCGCCCAAGCCGCATTCATAGGCAAACAGACACAACTCCTGGAAGGCGCCGAGGTAGATCGGTTGATCGATACGCACCAAGCCGCCTTTATTCGCCGGTATCGCAAAGTGGGTGGACGTACGATAATGGTTGGCGAAGCTGACGACGAGGACAGGCAGATGATCCAAATAGGGGTTCAATCTTCAGATCCCCTGAATTTCGTCGGGGCGGCCACAGATGTCCGGGTGATCGCCTCACAACTTCGCCGCGCCAAAAATAAATCTCCTGACAAAGTAGCTTATTTTTCTAAGCCACACTTTCAGCCACTCGGAGATGCGCTCAATGAAATTGCGGAGATGATGGACCGCTCATCGCCAACCATGAAAGCCAAGCTCAAGGAAGCCAACTTCGCTACCGCTGTGGCCGCTGCGGATTACCTTCTCGCCCAGTGCGTGGATTACCCCAAGAACTTAAAGTTAAATGATCGCCTCTAAACACTCTGGCAGCTATTCAGCGCACGCTAACTGAATCGCAGTTGGTTTGCCGGCTAGATGGTGCCTTTAGTCCTCGGGCGGGATATTCCACGTTTTTAATTCGGCTTGCAGGCTGCTAATCTCGTGCTTTCGTTCCGGTGGGGCCTGGAGACGCACAATCTCAAGTTTCCCTTGCCATCCATGCCGAATAGCCAACAGGAACCGTCGTCGATCCCCAGTTGCGGACTGCAATTCTTCCGCGAGGTTCGTCAAACGCATTCGGCATTTGTTCAATTGCATATCGAGGTCGCCAACCACCCCAGAAATTAGGTGCTGTCCGATAAGACAAGCACGGCGTCCGTGTTTTTTCATTTGGTTGGTCGTCGAGCGTAATTCCATCAAGAGCACTCCCAAGGACGTCTGCACTTTCTCTTGAGGCGTCTCTGGAAATTCTTCATGCAGGCTATTGAAGTGCAGCGCGGAGATGTGCCCGGCGATCTTCTGGTCAGAGAACGAAACTGGCTCCCAGCTGTGTGCAAATTCGTTCCTAATCCGCCGAAGCCTCTCCAGATCGTCGTACTGGGGCTTTGTCACCAATCCCAGAGAGTAGGCCATTTTGATTCGTGCTGACAGCGTTCCAAGAGGGGCGTTGAACCCTTCAAGGAGTGTCGATGCTGGCGCGCCCTCAATTAGAAATGCCGCTATAAGATCGCCGAGCGCTTCTTCTGCGAAAGCTGCGAGCGCGAGAACCAATCCACGCTCGTCAAGCGTGCCCATGATTTGATTAAGGCGATTGAGGTCCCCAAAGACCTCATCTTCTTTCGCTTTCTCTTCAGCTTTGTCGTTCATCTGGCCTTTGAAATCCTGGTTTTCCGCCTTTCGCTGACACGCGCCGCCTCGCGCATAGTCGGCGCGAGGCTGCTATCGTGCGGTGAAGCTGGCGGCGGTCTGACGGTACGCCAAAACGGAGCTCAAACACCGAAAATTCCCGCCTTTGACGATAATGAGCTAACTCCGATCTGCTGCCAAGTGAAGTTGCCCGGAGGTGCCAAACGATTGCGCGCTACACGGCAGGACGGGAACCGATGCGGCAAACAGCAAGCGTTCGCTGACGCCGCTGCCAGCGTCCTCGCCCTCGCCCGCACCACGGCCTCGCACAGCCATCGGGTCTGCCCCTTGCGCCCTCGACCTCCTATGCTACATGAACGCGCAACGCGCGAAAGTCCGCAAACCCACTTCCTTCGCCCGCCTGAGAGTTCCATGCCCGATAAGGTCGTCACCCGTTTTGCCCCCTCGCCCACCGGCTATCTGCACATTGGCGGCGCGCGCACGGCGCTGTTCAACTGGCTGTACGCCAAGCATACGGGCGGCACGATGCTGCTGCGTATAGAGGATACCGACCGTGAGCGGTCGACGGATGCGGCGACGGCAGCCATTCTCGACGGACTTTCCTGGCTCGGACTCACCTGGGACGGCGCGCCTGTCTCGCAGTTCGAGCGCGCGCCGCGCCATCGCGAGGTGGCCGAGGAGCTGGTGCGCGTGGGCAAGGCCTATTACTGCTACGCGACGCCGGCGGAGCTGGAGGCGATGCGCGAGGCAGCGCGAGCCAAGGGGCTTCCGCCCCGCTATGATGGACGCTGGCGCGACCGCGACCCGTCGGAGGCGCCGCCCGGCGCCAAGGGGGCGATCCGCATCAAGGCGTCGACAGACGGCGAGACGGTGGTGCATGACCGCGTCCAGGGCGACGTGCGCTTTCCCAACAAGGATCTCGACGATTTCATTATTCTGCGCTCGGATGGCAATCCCACCTACATGCATGCCGTCGTCGTCGACGATCACGACATGGGCATCACCCACATCATCCGCGGCGACGATCATTTGACCAACGCGGCACGCCAGACCGTAATCTATCAGGCCATGGGCTGGGAGGTGCCGTCGATGTCGCATATCCCGCTGATCCACGGTGCCGACGGCGCCAAGCTGTCGAAGCGGCACGGTGCGCTTGGCGTCGAAGCCTATCGCGCTATGGGCTACCTGCCGGAGGCGCTGCTCAACTATCTGGCGAGGCTTGGCTGGAGCCACGGCGACGATGAGATCATGTCGATCGCCGACATGATTGCATGGTTCGACATTGGCGACGTCAACAAGGGCGCCGCCCGTTTCGACTTCGCCAAGCTCGAGGCGCTTAACGGCGTGCATATGCGCCGGATGAACGACGCGGCGCTGCTCGACATCTTCATCGCCACTCTGCCCTATCTTGAAGGCGGCCCGGCAATCGCCGCGCGCCTCGACGACAGACGCAGGGCGCAACTGCTTGCCGCTTTGCCGGGCCTGAAGGAGCGCGCCAAGACGCTGGTCGAACTTGTTGAAGGGGCTGCATTCCTTTTCGTCGAGCGGCCGCTGCCGGTCGACGAGAAGGCGGCGGCGCTGCTCAGCGGTGAGGCGCGCGCGATCCTGCGGGGCGCTCATGCGGCACTAGCCACGGTTTCGGAGTGGTCTGCCGCCTCAGCCGAAGCCGCGATCCGCGACTATGCGCAGGCCGCCAGCCATAAACTCGGCGCCGTGGCCCAACCTTTGCGCGCCGCGCTCACCGGCAAAAGTACCTCGCCAGGTGTCTTTGATGTGCTTGCCGTGCTTGGCCGCGAGGAAAGCCTGGCGCGGATCGCTGATCAAATCGATTAGCAAACTGGCCCAAGAAGATTGGCATTGAAAGGTGTGTTTCGCAGTGCAACATTGGGTCTTGGCCTAATCTGCCGCGCAGATTCAATTGCGGGCGCAAATGTGCGTATTCCGATGCTTTTGACGTGTTGGGTTCAGATATTTTGCCTTTGCCGGCCTGAGGAAACAAAAAGGAGTTTGCTATGACCGAACCTGCGACAAAAATGGAATTTGGCGGCAAAACCCAGGCATCGACGGCCAAGCTGGAACTCGGCGGCAAAACCCATGAATTCAAGATACGAAGTGGTTCGGTAGGACCTGACGTCATCGACATCGGTTCGCTCTACAACACCGCCGGCGTCTTTACCTACGATCCCGGTTTTACGTCGACGGCGAGCTGCGAATCGGAAATCACCTTCATCGATGGCGATGCCGGCATTCTTTTGCACCGCGGCTACCCGATCGACCAATTGGCCGAGCACGGCGACTTCCTCGAAGTCTGCTATCTCTTGCTCTATGGTGAACTCCCGACCAAGGCGCAGAAGGACGATTTCGACTACCGGGTGACGCGCCACACCATGGTGCATGAGCAGATGTCGCGCTTTTTCACCGGCTTCCGCCGTGATGCGCATCCGATGGCGGTGATGTGCGGCGTGGTCGGCGCGCTGTCGGCCTTCTATCACGATTCCACCGATATCTCGGACCCCTATCAACGCATGGTCGCGTCAATGCGGCTGATCGCCAAGATGCCGACGATCGCGGCGATGGCCTATAAATACCACATCGGCCAGCCATTCATTTACCCGAAGAACGAGCTGAATTTCGCAGCCAATTTCCTGCATATGTGCTTCGCCGTGCCTTGCGAGGAATACAAGATCAATCCGGTGCTGGCCCGCGCGATGGAGCGCATCTTCATCCTGCACGCCGATCACGAACAGAACGCCTCGACTTCGACCGTCCGCCTGGCCGGCTCGTCGGGCGCCAATCCTTTTGCCTGTATCGCTGCCGGCATCGCCTGCCTGTGGGGTCCCGCACATGGCGGCGCCAACGAGGCAGCCCTGAACATGCTGGGCGAGATCGGTCATGTCGATCACATCCCGGAATTCATTGCGCGCGCCAAGGATAAGAACGATCCGTTCCGATTGATGGGATTTGGCCACCGCGTTTACAAGAACTACGATCCGCGCGCCAAGATCATGCAGAAAACCGCGCACGAAGTCCTGGGCGAGCTCGGCATCAAGGACGATCCGCTGCTCGACATCGCCATGGAGCTGGAGAAGATCGCACTGACCGATTCCTATTTCATCGAGAAGAAGCTCTACCCCAACGTCGATTTTTATTCCGGCATCACCCTTAAGGCGCTGGGCTTCCCCACCACCATGTTCACCGTACTGTTCGCGGTCGCCCGCACCGTCGGCTGGATCGCGCAGTGGAAGGAGATGATCGAGGATCCGCACCAGAAGATCGGTCGCCCACGCCAGCTCTATACTGGCGCGCCGGAACGGGATTACGTGCCGATCGCGAAGCGGTGAAGGTAGCGAGTAGCGAGTAGCGAGCAGCGAGTAGCGAGTAGCGAGTAGCGAGTAGCGAGTAGCGAGTAGTAGCTGAAGCAGCTTGGCCGTTACCGCCAGCACCATTTCCTACTCACTATTCACTATTCACCCACTTCCTCACCATCCCCGTCACCACCCCCGCAGCAATCTCGCCTGACGGCTTGGCGGTTGCCATACGCCCGGCAATGTCGGCAAAACCGTGCTTCTGCCAGGTGCGGTAGGCGGTATCGGAGAACAGCGCTTCCAGTTGCCGCGCCAGATAATGCGGCCGCACATATTGATTGTAGTGTTCCGGCACAATCGGCCGGTCGGCAATGAGATTGGGCAAGGCTGCGCTCCATACTTTGATCAGCGGCTGCGCCATGCGCATGACCGGATCGAGCCGGTAGCAGGAGATCATCGGCACACCTGCCAGTGCAAGTTCCAGCGACACCGTCCCCGACGCGATCAGCGCCGCATCCGCCTTGCCGAAGGCCTGCCATTTGCGTTCGGCATCAAGGATGATCTCCGGCTTCTCGTCCCAGCTCGCAACCGAGGTCCTGACCAGATCGGCGACGTGCGGGACCGTGGGCAACAGCAGGCGCAAGCGGTGCCCGCGCGCCCGCAGGATCGACACCGTCTCGCCGAACGGCCCGACCAGGCGTCGCACCTCGCCGCGACGCGAACCGGGCAATACGAGCAACGTTTTGACGTGATCGGCGGACAGATCACGCGGCTGCGCCTGCGCCCTGGCGGCACTGACTATGCCGGGATCGTGTGCAAGGCGATGCCCGACATAGGTGCCAGGCGGCCCGCCCAGGCGAGCGAGTTCCTTCACCTCGAACGGCAGGATGCAAAGAATGTGATCGACATACGGTTTCATCGCCGCCGCCCTGCCCGGCCGCCAAGCCCACACGCTCGGGCAGACATAGTGGACGATCGGGATAGTCGGATCGGCGGCACGCACCTTTTTGGCGACGCGCAGCGAGAAATCCGGACTGTCGATGGTGATAAGGCAATCGGGCTTTTCAC